>JAEZQS010000326.1 GCA_023412995.1 Pseudomonadota bacterium | reverse complement strand
GCCGGCACTCGCGCGCCCGACGCCGCGGCCGCAGCCGATGGCGACGCCCGCATCCAACGTGGACCTCGGTGCCGCCGGCGCCGAACTCGCCGACGCCGAATCGCTGTGTCAGCAGGCCGCCAGCGCCGCCGCGGCCACCGGCGCGCGCAGCAACCTGCAACGCTTCGCCAGGTACTGCAGCAGCAACCTCAAGCGCCTGCGCGCGTCGATGGAATCGGTGGCGAAGAACGGCGCCGACGATCCGCGCCTGGAAGGGTACGGCAAGACCGCCCGCAACCTCGCCAACGCGGCTCGCAACCTGCTGGCGGCGCCGCCGGGCTGACGGCGAGGGCGAGGCGGGCGTTGCTAGAATCGGGCGATGCTCGACATCGACGGCAAGGTGCGCATTCCCGAGGACGAACTGGCCGAGAAGTTCGTGCGCGCGCCGGGCCCGGGTGGGCAGAACGTCAACAAGGTGGCCAGCGCGGTGGAACTGCGCTTCGACGTGGCCGCCTCGCGCGTGCTGCCCGACGCCGTCCGCGAGCGGCTGCTGACGCGGCGGGACCGCCGCATGACCGAGGCGGGCGTGCTGGTGATCCAGGCCAGCCGCTTCCGCGACCAGGGCCGCAACCGCGAGGATGCGCGCGAGCGCCTTGCCGGCATCGTGCGCGCCGCGCTGGTGGTACCGCGCCGGCGCATCGCCACGCGGCCGACCCGCGCCTCGCAGGAACGGCGCATCGAGGCGAAGAAGAACCGCGCACGCATCAAGCGCGGCCGTGGCGCCGGCTGGAGCGCCGAGTGAAGCCGGCCGGCAACGGCTTGCCGCTGCCGCTGGCGCCGTCGATTCCGCAGTTCCCGCAAAACCGCTGGTGCCGTGCCTGCGCCTGGGCCTTCGAGCGCGGCGGCTGGCGCATGGTGGGATCGCTGCCGGACCTGCCGCAGGTGGTGCTCGTGGCGGCCCCGCACAGTTCCTGGTGGGATGGCGTCTGGGGCCTGCTGCTGCGCTCCGCCCTCGGCGTCGACATCGCCTACATGGCCAAGCGCGAACTGTTCCGCGGACCGGCCGGCTGGTTGCTGCGACGGCTTGGCGGCATCCCGACCGAGCGCGGCGCCGCCAGCGGACTAGTCGGCCAGAGCATCGCCCGCTTCCAGGCGACCCCGCGTTTCTGGCTCGGCATCGCCCCGGAAGGAACGCGGCGCGCAGTGAAACGCTGGAAGACCGGCTTCTGGCACATCGCGCGCGCCGCCGGTGTGCCGGTGCTGCCGGTCGCGTTCGATTACCCGAGCCGGACCATCACCATCGGCGCGCCGTTCCACGCCAGTGCCGACCTCGCCGCCGATCTTGCCGTGCTGGGCGCGTTTTACGCGCCGTTCCGCGGGCGCCACCGCAACGTCGGTCCGCTCGCCTGACCTGGCCGTCGCTGGCGGGCGAGCCGCTTCCACGCCGCCGCCGTCAGCACCGCCACGGCGGCCAGCAGCCACGCCAGCGCCGCGTTGGTGACGAGATGCCCCTGCTTGGCGACGTCGGCTAGGCCGTCGCCGAGCACGGCGACGCCGAGCGTGGCCGCCATCAGCGCGCAGGTGGTCGCGCTGGATTCGCTCGCGGCATCCACTACGGCGCTGCGTCGCCTTCGCGCCAGCAGGGCCAGCAGCGCGAGCGGCGGCAACGCAAGCAGCACCTGCTGCAGCCATGGCCAGCGCGACAGCCAGGGTCCTGCGCCGATGCGGGAAGGCACCGGCTGGAACACGCCGCCTTCGACCTGGCCGAGGTTGGTGGCGATCCAGGGCGACAACGCGCCGGGTGCCGCTGCCGCAAGCCGCCACGCGATGACGGGATGGCGAACCAGCGTACTCAGCTGGCTCCGGCGGCCAAAGCCGGCGAAGCCGGCACACAGCGGCTCGGGCAGGTCCGGCAGTTCCCACGCATGGCGGCCGGTGTACGGCGCGCAGCCGGGATCGATGCCGAGCTCGACCAGCAGCGCCCGCGGATCGTCGGCCAGTGGCAGCAGGGCGGTGAACAGCACGTCCGCGCGGTTGTACTGGTCGATGGCGTCCATCATCGGTCCGCCGCGCCCGAGCTGCGCGAGCTGCAGTACGAGGCCGGCCAATGCACCGGCAGCGAGCGCCGGCACGCGCCAGTCGGACGGGCGCCGCTGCCACCATGCTGCCGCGGCAAACGCCGCCGCCACGACCAGCGGCAATGCCAGGTGCTGGATCTTGGACGTGGCCAGCAGGAATCCCGCCGCTGCCAGCAGCAGCACGCGCCCGCGCGTCGCCGCCTCGCCGTGCCACAGCAGCAGCGCGGCGAGCACGGCATAGGCCCACAGCAGGGCGCTCCACTCGGCATAGAAGGTGGCGAGATAAAGCGTGTTGGCGGGATCGGCGAACAGGAGCGGCAGCAATGCCGCGTTGGCGACGGCCGCCAGCGGCCGTCCACGCCGGAGCCACGCCAGCGACAACGCCACCGAAAGCGCCAGCAGCGCGCCCCAGCGCAGCACCCCGAGCGGGCGCACGTCGTGCACGTGCGCGCCTCCCAGCGCCTCGGCCACATGCCATCCCAGCGCCGCGGCGCCGGTGAAGAGCAGCTCGCTCGACCAGTAGCACATCGGATCGGCGCTCGCGATGAAGCGGAAGTCCGAGAACGGCGCCTGCGGGCTGTTGCGCTGCGGCGGCACGCTGGCGGGGCGATCCGGATAGAGCTGGAAGCAGCCGGTGTAGCGCGCCTGGTCGTAGCTGTTGGCGTAGGCGTAAAGCGGTTCGTGCAGGACCGGCATCAGCGCCCGCACGCTCCCAAGCAGCCAGAGCAGGGCGAGCAGCGCCAACACCGCGCGCGACGCCATGGGGGCCTGCCGCATCATGGGGCGCGCGGCGACGCGGGATCGGCGTGGGCGGGTACGATCGCGCGGCGCACCAACCAGGCGAGCGGCACGCCGAGGCTGGCGAGCGCGAAGTCCGGCGCCAGCTGGGCGTGGCGCGCCAGTTCCAC
>JAEZQS010000013.1 GCA_023412995.1 Pseudomonadota bacterium | reverse complement strand
GCCGCCGTGCCTCAGGCCGCGCGCGAGGCGCGCTTGCGGTCGCTTTCGGTGAGGTGCTTCTTGCGCAGGCGGATCGCCTTCGGCGTGACCTCGACCAGCTCGTCGTCCTCGATGAACTCCAGCGCCTGCTCGAGCGACATGCGGATGGCCGGCGTCAGCTGCACGTTCTCGTCCTTGCCGGCGGCGCGGATGTTGGTCATCTGCTTGGCGCGCAGCGCATTGACGGTGAGGTCGTTGTCCTTGGAATGGATGCCGACCAGCTGGCCCTCGTAGATGTAGTCGCCTTCGCTGACCAGCAGGCGGCCACGTTCCTGCAGGCTGACCAGCGAGTAGGCTGGCGAGGGGCCCTGGCCGTTGGAGATCATCACGCCGTTGGGGCGCTTGGCGATGGCGCCTTCCGACTTCGGGCCGTAATGGTCGAAGACGTGGAAAAGCAGCCCGGTGCCGGCGGTGAGGGTGCGGAACTCGGTCTGGAACCCGATCAGCCCGCGCGCGGGGATGATGTAGTCCAGGCGCACGCGTCCCTTGCCGTCCGGCTCCATGGCGGTCAGCTGGCCGCGGCGCGCGCCGAGGCGCTCCATCACGCCGCCCTGGTACTGCTCCTCCATGTCGACCACGAGCTGCTCGAACGGCTCGCTCGGGACGCCATCGATGTCCTTGATGATCACCTCGGCGCGCGACACCGCGAGTTCGTAGCCTTCGCGGCGCATCGTCTCGATCAGCACCGAGAGGTGCAGTTCGCCGCGCCCGGACACCTTGAACTTGTCCGGATCCTCGGTCTCCTCCACCTTCATGGCGACGTTGTGCAGGGTCTCGCGCATGAGGCGTTCGCGGATCTGGCGCGAGGTCAGGAACTTGCCGCCGCTGTGTTCCTTGGTGCCGGCGAACGGCGAATTGTTGACCTGGAAGGTCATGCTGATGGTCGGCTCGTCCACGTGCAGCACCGGCAGCTGTTCCGGCGCGTCGGTGGCGCAGATCGTGTCGGAGATGCCGAGGTTGTCGATGCCGTTGATGGCGATGATGTCGCCGGCTTCCGCCTCGGCGACTTCGCGCCGCTCCAGCCCCATGAAGCCCAGCACCTGCAGCACCTTGGCATTGCGCTTGCGGCCTTCGCGGTCGATCACCGCGACCGGCATGTTGGTGCGCACCTTGCCGCGCTGGATGCGGCCGATGCCGATCAGGCCGACGTAGTTGCTGTAGTCCAGCTGGCTGATGCGCATCTGGAACGGCCCGTCCAGGTCCACCTGCGGCGGCGAGACGTGGCGCATGATTGCTTCGTACAGCGGCGTCATGTCGCCCGAACGCACGTCCGGGTCGAGGCCGGCGTAACCGTGCAGCGCGGAGGCGTAGACGACCGGGAAATCGAGCTGCTCGTCGGTCGCACCAAGGCGGTCGAACAGGTCGAAGGTCTGGTTGAGCACCCAGTCAGGGCGTGCGCCGGGCCGGTCCACCTTGTTGATGACGACGATGGGCTTGAAGCCCATCTGGAACGCCTTCTGGGTCACGAAGCGCGTCTGCGGCATCGGCCCGTCCATCGCGTCGACGAGGATCAGCACGGTATCGACCATCGACAGCACGCGTTCGACCTCGCCGCCGAAGTCCGCATGGCCCGGGGTGTCGACGATGTTGATGCGGTTGCCTTTCCAGGTGATCGCGGTGTTCTTCGACAGGATCGTGATGCCGCGTTCCTTTTCCTGGTCGTTCGAGTCCATCACGCGCTCGGCGAGCACGGTGCGCTCGCTGAACGTGCCGGACTGCTTCAGGAGGCAGTCCACGAGGGTGGTCTTGCCGTGATCGACGTGGGCGACGATCGCGATGTTGCGGAGGTTTTCGATGGACATGCGAATGGGCGGCGCCCGCAAGGGCGTCGCGGCAGGAGATCCGGAGGGGCGCGCATTATACGCGCAACCTACCCCCAGGTCGCGTTTTTTAGGGGCGCGGGCGGGGCCGGCGCACCGCCGCGCCCGCTGGTCCAGACAGGATCGGCTCAGTCGGCGGGTCGCATCGTGGGCGACGTCATGGGCAGAGCCGAATCCGCCATGGACGCTGCCATGCGGCCGGAGCGCCTGCGCATGGTCGAGCAGCAGGTCGAACGGCGCGGCGTGCGCGATCCCCGCGTGCTGGCCGCCATGCGGCACGTGCCGCGCGAGCAGTTCGTTGACCCCGCGCTGCGCGAATTCGCCTACGAGGATTCGCCCCTGCCGATTGCCGCCGGGCAGACCATCTCGCAGCCCTGGATCGTGGCCCGCATGCTGGAGGCGGCGCGCATCGAGCCGGGGGAGCGCGTGCTGGAGGTGGGGGCCGGCTCCGGCTATGCGGCAGCCCTGCTCGGCCAGCTGGCCGACGAAGTCCATGCGATCGAGCGCCAGCCGACGCTGGCCGCCCTGGCGCGCGAGCGGCTGGCCGCGGCGCGGGCCGGGAACGTGCGGGTGCACGAAGGCGACGGGTCGCGCGGGCTGCCCGCGATGGCGCCCTTCGATGCCATCGTGGTGTCGGCCGGCGGCCCGGCGGTGCCGGACGCCCTGCGCGAACAGCTGGAGATCGGCGGGCGCCTGGTCATGCCGGTGGGCGATCCGCAGGCGCAGCGCCTGCTCCGGATCACCCGCCTGGGGATCGACCGCTATGAAACCGATGACCTTGGCGGCGTGCGCTTCGTCCCGCTGGTGGGAGAAGGAGGCTGGAGCGAGGGCGAACTGGATGGCCATGCGCTGCGCCGGCCGCTGGCGCACGAAAGCCGGACGCCGGAGCGCGCGCGGCCGGCGTCGCTGCCGGAGCGCACGAGCACCGCGCGCATCGACCCACCGAGGCTGTAGAGGTCCAGCCCGAAGAAGCCCGCACGGGCGGCCGGCACGCGATCGGCGTTGTGGGCGCGCAGCCAGCGCAGGAAGTCCTCGACGTCGGTGTTGCGCCACATCCAGGTCGGGAAGCGCTGGAACGGCGGATCGGAGGCGGGGCGCGGCTCGCCATGGCGCACGTAGCGATCGACGACTACCTCGATCAGACGGACCCCGCCAGTGCACGCATTGCGCGCGAGCGCTACGGCTGCCTCACGCCCTGGCAGCAGGATCCCGCCGCCTACGCGCGGATGGCGCTCACCGACCGCTACCACAGCTGCGAAGGCGCCGTGGTGGCCACCCTGAGGGACCTGCTGGCACGGCGGCTGGAACTGTCCGCAGCCGATGGCGAGCGCTGGTTCGATGCCGCGCAGAACGCCCGCCTGGTGGCCAACGCCGAGCGCTACTACCGCAGCATGTACTACGGCGCGGCCGAGTCCTGGAACCTGCGCGACCGCCACATGTTCGAGACGCTGGAGCACCTCCTCGACGCCCGGCCCGGGGCGAAGGCGGTGGTGTGGGCGCACAACTCGCACATCGGCGATGCGCGCCAGACCGCGATGGGCAGCATGCGCGGCGAGCTCAACATCGGCCAGCTCTGCCGCGAACGGTTCGGCGACGACGCCGTGCTCGTCGGCCTCGGCACCGATCGTGGCACGGTTGCCGCGGCGAGCGACTGGGATGAGCCCGTGCAGGTGATGGACGTGCTGCCGGCGCGCGCCGATTCCTTCGAAGGCGCGGTACGCGAGGCGGGCATGCCGCGCAGCCTGCTCGACCTGCGCGAAGCGGTCCACCCGCAGCTCCACGCGGCGCTCGCGCCGGAGCGCCTGGAACGCTTCATCGGCGTCATCTACCGGCCCGACACCGAGCGCTGGAGCCATTACGCCGAGGCCTCGCTCTCGCGGCAATTCGACGCCTACGCCTGGTTCGAGCAGACGCGGGCGGTTACGCCGTTGCCGACGCGCCAGCAGGCCGGGGCGGACGAAACCTGGCCATTCGGGCTGTAGCAGGCCGTCGCACGGTGCCGCTGCACGCGGCCATCCAGCTGCCTTGCGGCGCCTGGTGGCCATTTCCAGTCCGGTTCCGTGGCGGGCGCATGCGCCCGGCCATGTCATTCGCTAGAGTGCACGGCCTTGCGCCGGCTTGCCGCGTGCTCCCGCTTCCTTCCATGAGGTAACCCGATGTCACTCGACGCCACGATCACCACCTCGCGCGGCCCCATCCACCTGAAGCTGTTCGATGACCGCGCGCCGCTGACGGTGGCCAACTTCGTCAACCTGGCGCAGCGCGGCTACTACGACGGGCTCACCTTCCATCGCGTCATCCCGGACTTCATGATCCAGGGTGGCTGCCCGCACGGCAGCGGTACCGGCGGCCCCGGCTACAAGTTCGAGGACGAGATCGTGCCGGGCCTGCGCCACGACCGTCCCGGCATCCTGTCGATGGCCAATGCGGGTCCGGGCACCAACGGCAGCCAATTCTTCATCACGCACGTTCCCACGCCATGGCTGGATGGCAAGCACACGGTGTTCGGCGCCGTGGCGGGGCCGGAAGACCAGAAGGTGGTGGATGCGATCCGCGGCAGCGACACGATCGAGTCGATCCGCATCGACGGCGACGCGTCGGCGCTGCTGGCGGCGCAGTCGCAGCGGATCGGCCTGTGGAATGGCGCGCTGGATGCTGCGGGGTTCGCCCGCCGTTGACCGGCAGGGGCCGGCGGCCGGGGGGGGGGCCGGTGCCGTGGCTCAGGTGCGGTTGCGCGTGAACAGGCGGTAGAGCGCCAGCAGGATGATGGCGCCGATGATGCCCCCGATGAAGCCGGCCGGCTGCACGCTGCCATCGGCGGCCGTGGGCGTGTTGAACACCAGGTGGCTGAGCCAGCCCCCCAGGAACATGCCGGCGATGCCGAGTATCGCGGTGATGATGAAGCCGCCGGGGTCCTTTCCGGGCATGAGGAACTTCGCAACGATGCCGACCACCAGGCCGACGATGAACATCCACAACCAGCCCATGGAATCCTCCTTTCGCGAGTGGATGGTGCCGGGGCACTGTACCGGTCCCGCGTGAATCGCTGCTTGCTGCAGACGGCCCTGCGTCGGCACCCGCCGCTGCAGGAGCGCGGCCTCCGGGTGCGCGAACGCGCGCGGGGGAACGGGGGCCGCTGTGGTAATATTGCGCGTTTCACGGCCGCCCGACGGCCGTACTCCACGAGGATTTCCATGCTGACTCTTGCCGCGCGCATGGGCCGTGCAAAACCCAGCGCGATCATGGCCGTCGCCGACAAGGCGCGACAGCTGCGCCTCGCTGGCCGCGACATCGTCAACTTCTCCATCGGCGTGCCCAACTTCCTCCCGGGCGAGCATGTCTATGCCGCCGTGCGCGAGGCACTCTCGCACGACAGCGGGCAATATGGCTCCAACCGCGGCTCCGACGCACTGCTGGATGCCTTCCTGCGCCACCTCGAGGGCAGCGGCCTGCACGGCTACACCCGGCGCAACATCGCGACCGGCGTGGGGGCCAAGCACGTCCTCTACAACCTCGCCGAGGTGCTGCTCGACCCGGGCGACACGATCGCCTTCGCGGTGCCGTACTGGACCAGCTACGTCGACATCGCGGAAATCGTCGGCGCGCGCATGCGCCTGATGCCGTGCCCGTCGTCGCAGCAGTACAAGCTGGTGCCGGCGCAGCTCGACGAGGCGCTTGCCGGCGCCAAGGTGTTCCTGTTCAACAATCCCTGCAATCCGACCGGGATGGTCTACACGCGTGAGGAGATCGCCGCCCTCGCCGACGTGCTGGTGCGCCATCCGGACGTGTGGGTGATCTGCGACGACATCTACAACCGGATGGTGTTCGACGGCGTCGGCTACCACAATTTCGTCAACGCCCGGCCGGAGCTGCGCGAGCGCGTGATCCAGGTGGACTCGCTTTCGAAGTCCTACGGCATGCCGGGTTGGCGCGTCGGCTTCGTCGCCGCGCCGGAAACGGTGGCGCAGGCGATCGTCACGATGAATTCCAACCACATCACCAACCTGCCCGAAATGGTCACCGCAGCGGCCGTGGCCGCGCTCGATGGCCCGCAGGACGTGCCGACCGCGCGCTGCGCCGAGTTCCAGCAGCGGCGCGACCAGGTGATGGCCACGATGGAATCCATCCCCGGGGTGCGCTGTCCCCGGCCGCAGGGCGCCTTCTACGTCTTCCCGGATGTCTCCTGCGCGTTCGGCCGCGACCACGGCGGGCAGGTCGTCACCGACGACGTGCGCCTGTGCGAGCTGCTGCTGGAGAGCAAGGGCGTCGCCTGCGTGCCGGGATCGGCATTCGGCGACCCCCATGCGCTGCGCATCTCCTACACCTGCCCCGCGGCGCAGCTGCCGGATGGCCTGCAACGCTTCCGCGACTTCTTCGCCGAACTCGGCAGCGGCGGCTGAGCCGCCCGCGGCGCGCCGCCTGGCGCACCGCGCTCCGCGTCGCCGCGCGTTGCCGCACCCACTGGAGGACTCCATGAAAGCACCCGTCCGTGTTGCCGTCACCGGCGCTGCCGGCCAGATCGGCTACGCGCTCCTCTTCCGCATCGCCGCCGGCGACATGCTGGGCCCCGACCAGCCGGTCATCCTGCAGCTGCTCGAGATCACGCCGGCGCTCGGTGCGCTCGAAGGCGTGGTGATGGAGCTCAACGACTGCGCCTTCCCGACGCTGGCCGGCGTCACCGCCACGGATGACGCCAACGTGGCGTTCCGCGACGCCGACTACGCGCTCCTGGTCGGCGCCCGCCCGCGCGGCGCGGGAATGGAACGCAAGGACCTGCTCGAAGCCAACGGCGCCATCTTCGGCCCGCAGGGCAGGGCGCTGGATGCCAATGCCCGCCGCGAGGTCAAGGTGCTGGTGGTCGGCAATCCGGCCAACACCAATGCCCTGATTGCGCAGCAGAACGCGCCCGGGCTCGACCCGCGCTGCTTCACCGCGATGGTGCGGCTCGACCACAACCGCGCGCTGTCGCAACTGGCCGCCAGGACCGGCACGCATGCCAATGACATCCGCCGCATGACGATCTGGGGAAACCACTCCTCGACCCAGTTCCCCGACATCCAGCATGCGACGGTGGGCGGGGAGCCGGCCCCCGGCCTGGTCGACGCGGCGTGGGTG
>JAEZQS010000328.1 GCA_023412995.1 Pseudomonadota bacterium | reverse complement strand
GTACCGGCCGGCGCGCGTGGCGCTGGTCGGACCTGCCGGCAGGCGTGTCGCCTCGCGCGCGCCGGGCCCCTCCTCGGGCAGGCGCCACAGCGCACTGTCGCCCGTGCCGGCCACCAGCAGCAGGCGCCCGCGCCGGCTGAGCGTGGCGAAGGCGGGCTCGAAATCCAGCTGCAGCAGTCCGCTGTGAAGGGCTTCGCCGCTGTCGATGTCGAAAACGATGGCCGAACCGTCGGCGCGCCCTGCGGCAAGCCAGAGCCCATCCTCGCTGAAGGCGAGCCAGGTCACGCGTCCGCCCAGCGGTCCCGGCAGCATGCGCACGCGGTCGTTTGCCAGCGCCGCCACGAAGACACGCCCCTTGTCGTCGCCGAAGGCAAGCAGGTCTCCGCCCGGGTTCCGCCCCCAGGCGCTGAGGTTGCCATGGGGCGGCAGCACGAGCGGCGTGGCGCCGACGCCGGCGCGCGTGCCGGGGCGGTGCACGACGACGTCGTTGGCGACCATGTGCACGGCGGTCGTGCCGTCATCTGCCAGCAACCAGGAATCACGCGGATTGGCGTCGCGGCGGGAAGGGGAGGCGCCCGTGGCCAGCGTGTCGGACAGCCGCTGCCAGGGCTCGACCTGCCACAGGCGCATGCCACCCTGGCGGTCGCGCAGCAGCGCGTGGCGGCCGTCGGCGCTGTAGACCGCTTCGATGACCTCGCCTGCCATCGCCGGCGGCGCGACCACCTGCGCGCGATCGAGATCGACCAGCAGGCTTTCACCCTCCTGGGGATCGGGCAGGAAGCGGAACCACTCCAGCGTCACCCGCAGGCGATGGCCGTCGACGAAGCGCAGCAGCTGCGGCACGCGCAGCCCGCCGTCGGACGCCGTGAAGCCGGCGAGATCCACCCGGCCGCGTTCGGCGAGGGTCGCCGTGTCGTACCAGCGCACACCGAGGTTGTCGAGGCCGATCGCGAGCAGGCTGCCGTCCGGGCTCAGTGCGGCGGCGATCGGCTGCGCATCGGCCACCGTCATGCGATCGATCAGGGTCGTGCCCTGGCCCAGGATCAGGCCGACCTGGCGCCGCTCGCGCGCAGCGTCGATGCCGGCGGCTTCCTGTTCGCCGATGTTGGCCAGCAGCGGCGCCAGCGCCTCGAAGCCGCGGCCATCGGCGTGCGCGCGCAGCGCCAGCGCGTTGCGGCTTTGCCACAGGCGTTCGTTCGACACATCGGCGTTGGCTTCGGCGCGCCGCCATTGCTGCGTGGTCGCGAGCAGGCCGGCGAGCAGCGCGCCGAGCGCCAGCAGGGCAGTTGCGGCAAGACGCGGTTCGCGGCGCGCCCAGCGGCCGGCCCGGCGCCATGCGGACAGCGGCCGCACCGAAACCGGGCGCCCGTCCAGGTAGCGCGCCAGGTCGTCGGCAAGCTCGCCGGCGCTGGCGTAGCGATGCGCCGGGTCGCGTGCCAGGCAGGCCAGGATCACAGCTTCCAGGTCGCGCGACAATCCCGGCTGCAGGCTGCGCGGGCGCGTGAGTTCGCCGTCCCGCACCAGGCGCAGGGTGGCCCGCGCGTCGTTGCCGCGGAAGGGCGGCCGGCCGGTGACCATTTCGTGCAGGATCGCGCCCAGTCCCCAGATGTCGGTGCTGGTGCTGAGCGTTTGCTGGCGCAGGCTTGCCTGTTCGGGCGCCATGTAACTGGGCGTGCCGGAAATCTCGGTGTTGTCCAGCGTGAGGGCGTGGTCGAGCCGGCGCGCCAGGCCGAAGTCGGCGACGTGCGGCACGCCGGACTGGTCCAGCAGCACGTTGGCGGGCTTGAGGTCCAGGTGCAGCACGCCGAGGCTGTGCGCGTAGGCCACCGCCTGCGCGACGATGCGCAGCAGCCGGGCCGCCTCGCGCGGCGGCAGCGGACCGCCATGGCGCAGGCGCGCGGCAAGGCTCTCGCCGCGCACCAGGGCCATGCTGAAGAAATGCAGTTCCTCGACCGTGCCGACCTCGAACACGGTGACGATGTTGGGATGCTGCATGCGCGCGGCGTTCTGCGCTTCGCGCCGGAAGCGCTCGATGAATTCGCGCGAAGCCCATGGCCCGGCGGAGAGCAGCTTCACCGCCACCTCGCGCTCGAGGCTGGCCTGGCGCGCGCGATAGACCACGCCCATGCCGCCTTCGCCGATCAGCTCGATCAGTTCGTAGTCGCCGAGCTGGCGCTGCGCCGGATCGGCAAGGTCGAGCTCGAGCGCGTCCGCCGGCAGCAGGGACAGGTGGCGCGCGCTGCCGTCCCGCGCGGCATGCGACAGGGCGCTGCGGCCGAGGCTGCCGAAGGCGAGATCGGCGAGGGCGGCACGGGCGGCCGCGGTGTGCAGCGCGTCGATCCCGGCCGCCGGGCCGGTGGCGCTGGCGGTCGCCTCGTCCGCCTTCACGGCGCGGCCTCGCACAGGATGGCGTAGAGCGCCTGCTGCTCGGCGTGCAGTTCGTCGGCCGAGCACACCGTGTCGGCCAGTTCCTCGCCGGTCAGCTCGCGGAAGCGCTGGCGCAGGCGGCGCAGCGCCACCACCAGCCCCAGCGGCCGGCGTCCCAGCCGGCGTGCGAGCTCTTCATACTGGCCGGGGCCGGGTTCATCCGCGAGGAATGGCTCCAGCGCCTCGAACATGGCGAGGTTGCCGGTCTCGCGCGCTTCGCTGCGCAAGCGGCCGAAGGCGCGCGCGATGACCTCGAGGGCGAAGCTGCGCTGGTAGGCCTCGCCGGGTGACTGCGCGCGCGCATTGTCGCGCCTGTTGCGGTGCTCCAGGTCGGAAGGGGCCTGGTCGAGTTCGGGTGCCGGCTCGGCTTCGGCGTCGGGCTCGACCTCGCGCCAGTCGCTGGCGAGGAAGGCGTTCAGGCGCGCCAGCAGGTAAGGTCGAAAGCGCGCCTGCGAGCGGCCGGCGGCGTCCTCGCTGAAATGGCGGAACAGGTGCTGCAGGAATCCGCGCGTGATGTCCTCGGCAATTGGCGGCGCATGGCCGCAGCGGCGCACGTAGGCATAGACCGGGTACCAGTAACGCAGGCACAGGTCCACCAGCGCGCCACGTGCATCGCCGGCGTCGCACCCCGCGGACTGGGTCACCATGAACCAGCGGGTGGTCTCGAAGCGGCGATCGGTGGGCAGCGGCGTCGGCGTCATGGCGGGCCGGGACAGGGCAGGGTCGCAGGCAGGTTCAGGAACCGTCGCCATCGATTACCGGCTCCGGCGCGCCCGCCTTGCCGAAGGCCCCACGCAACTCGCGGATCTCCTGTGCCAGTTCATCACGGTTGCCGGCGGTGTCGGCCAGCTCCTCGCGCACCAGTTCGCGCAAGCGGTGGCGCAGGCGGTGCACGGCGACGGCGAGCGTGTTGCGGCGCAGGCCCAGCGCGGCGGCCACCCGGGCATAGTCGGATTCGTCCGGCGCTTCGGTGATGAAGGGGTGCAGCTGCAGGAACAGTTCGCGCTTGCCGGCTTGGTCGGCCTCGCTGCGCAGGCGGCGCAGGGCGGCACCCAGCACCGCCGCGGCCCACGCGCGGTCGAAGGCCTGCTCGGGCGTTTCGCCTCCCGCCAGCGCGGCGTCCTCGTCGATGGGCTCGAAACGGATGCCGCCACCGCGCCGCGCGGTGCGGGCTTCGACGCCGGCATTGATGAGGAACCGGCGCAGGGCGGTAAGCAGCAGCGCGCGGAAGCGCCCGCGCGACGGGTCCGCGCTGGCGTGGTAGCCCTGTTCCAGGAAGCGCGCGAAGAACGCCTGCGTCAGGTCTTCGGCGCTGTCGCCGTGGTGTCCCTGGCGGCGGATGTAGGCGAGCACCGGCGGCCGGTAGGTGCGGCACAGCGCCTCCAGTGCGGCGCGCGCATCGGCGGCGTCGCCGCGGGCCCGCAGCACCACGCTCCACCGGGTCGTCTCGAATCGGCTCATCCCCTGCCACCGTGCACCACCCCTGCGGCGATTATGCCTGCGGCACGCGCGCGTGCCAGTCGTCGCCGTGTTGCAGTCGACCGCGACGACGACGGCAAGGGCCATTCGATGTGCAAAAGGCGCTCAGCAGACGCGGAACACGCGCTCCGCGGCGCTCGCGCCGTAGCTGGCCCCGCGCACCCGCCGCAACTGCTGCTCCAGTCGCAACTCGTCCTCGCGTGCACGCTGCCACGTCGCGCGATCGATACCCGTCGCTTCCGGCGGCAAGCCGCGCGAAAGGGCCTCGGCATCGCGGTAGCGGCGGAAGGCGGCGTAGTCGTCCAGCTCGTCGCGCAGGCCATCCAGGGCGATGTCCACCAGCAGGGCGACGTCGAGTCCGCCGATGGCGGGGGCGTCGCGCGGGAACAGCCCTGACGGTCCGTCGACGTAGGCGAGCAGATCGGCGATGCGACAGCCTGCATCGGGCGGCAGGTTCCATTGCGGGTCGGCGGCCATTGCGCGCATCTCGGCGGCGCGGCGCAGGCGCGACGGGATGAAGGGCGAGGCGCCGCCGGTGGCTGCGGTGCGCAGCACCCGGCGCGCCACGCCGGCGAGCTGGTCGATGCCCAGCGCGGGCATGCCCTGGTCGAATCGTCGCGCGAGCGCGTTGAAGCGATCGACTTCCGCCGGCTGGATGTCGATGCTTTCGATGCCGGGGGTGAAGATGCCGGAGCGCGCCGGCGAAAGGTCAAGGCGTGCGATCGAGCGCTGCGGCTCGGGTTCGAGGCGGGTCGGCATGGCGGGCTCCGTGGCGACCGGCGGATGCCGGCTGCCAGTCAGTTCCGCAAGACGCGCCGACGATTACGCCACGCGGCCCCGGCGCCCGCGCGGCCCCGCCTGGCGAAGCCGGCTTCAGCCCGAAACCAGCGTGCCGATCTGCTCGCCGCGCAGGATGCGCATCAGGTCGCCCTCGCGCGACATGTCGTAGATGCGCAGCGGGATGCGGTGGTCGCGGCAGAGGGAGATCGCGCTGGTGTCCATCACCTGCAGGTTGCGCTGGATGACGTCCTCGTAGGTCAGGCGCTCGTAGCGCTTGGCGCTGGCATCCCTGGCGGGATCGGCGCTGTAGACGCCGTCCACCTTGGTCGCCTTCAGCAGCAGGCCCGCGCCGATCTCGATCGCGCGCAGTGCCGCGGCGGAATCGGTGGTGAAGAAGGGATTGCCGGTACCCGCGGCAAACAGGGCGATGCGGCCTTTTTCCAGGTGGCGGATGGCGCGGCGCCGGATGAAGTCCTCGCACACCTCGTTGATCTTGATCGCGCTCATTGTGCGCGCGTAGCCGCCGGCCTTCTCGATGGCGTCCTGCATCGCCAACGCGTTCATCACCGTCGCCAGCATGCCCATGTGGTCGCCGGTGACGCGGTCCATGCCGGCGGCGGCGAGGCCGGCGCCACGGAAGATGTTGCCGCCGCCGATCACCACGCCGACCTGCACGCCGGCACGCTGCACCTCGATGATCTCGCGCGCCAGGCGCCGCAGTTCCTTGGGGTCGATGCCGTAATCGGCTTCCCCCATCAGGGCCTCGCCGGAGAGCTTGAGGAGGATGCGCTTGTACTGGATTTCGGCGGGCATGGGGCGGCTTCCGGCAGGCAAAACTCGCGCATTGTAGCGGGCACGGCGGTGGCGTGCGGCGCGCGGCAGCCATCGCGTGGCGCCTTCGCGGGTCGCTCCGCTGGAAAAGGCGGCGCGTAACGCCTGGCGATGCCGCGGAGCCCGGCTCAGCGGGCCCGCTGGCGCCGGCGGATGCGCCAGC
This sequence comes from Pseudomonadota bacterium, assembly GCA_023412995.1. Taxonomy (GTDB): domain Bacteria; phylum Pseudomonadota; class Gammaproteobacteria; order Xanthomonadales; family Rhodanobacteraceae; genus Dokdonella_A. Next base: position 31 of record JAEZQS010000328.1, on the reverse strand, counting down.
GGATCAGGCGCCGCTCGGCCCAGGCCAGGCC
>JAEZQS010000198.1 GCA_023412995.1 Pseudomonadota bacterium | reverse complement strand
GCTCGGGGCCGGGCCTGGGCCGCGCGGCGGCCGGTCCCGCCGGGGGCGTTTCCCTCGCGGCGCCGCGCCGATACCATCGCGCGCTGGAGGGGATCTGCATGAATGCTACCGCCAGTGCGCCGCGTGCGCCGGGCTTCCGCTATTACGACCTTCTGGTCGGCGGCATGGTCGCCGTCCTGCTGTGCTCGAACCTGATCGGGCCGGCCAAGGTCTGCACCGTGACCGTGCCGCTGCTCGGCGCGCTCAGCTTCGGCGCCGGCAACCTGTTCTTCCCCATCAGCTACATCTTCGGCGACGTGCTGACCGAGGTGTACGGCTACGCGCGTGCGCGGCGCGCGATCTGGGCGGGTTTCGGCGGCCTGCTGTTCGCCAGTTTCATGACGTGGGTCATCCTCGGCATGACGCCCAGCCCCGACGAGCCCTACAACGCGCGCCTGCAGCCGGCGCTCGAGATCGTGTTCGGCAGCACCGGGCGCATCGTCGCCGCCTCGATGGTGGCGTACTGGCTGGGCGACTTCGCCAACTCGTTCGTGCTGGCGAAGATGAAGCTGTGGACGGGCGGTCGCTGGCTGTGGACCCGCACCATCGGCTCGACCGTGGTCGGGCAGGGGCTGGACAGCCTCACCTTCTACCCGATCGCGTTCTGGGGCGTGTGGGAAGGGGAGACCATCCTCGCCGTGATCGCCTTCAACTGGACCATGAAGGTGCTGGTGGAAGTCGTGTTCACGCCGGTGACCTACGCGGTCATCGGCTTCCTCAAGCGGCGCGAGGGCGTCGACGTGTACGACGCGGGCACCCACTTCACGCCCTTCAGCCTGCGCGACGAAGGCGAGCTGCACGCGCGGCGCTGAGCCCCTGCCTCGAACGCTGGCGCGGCCTGGCCCCGCGGCGGGCGGGTCGCGCCGTCCCGCAACCCGGTCGCAACCGTGCTGCGCCTAGGCGGTGGCGCGGCGCCGACCCGACACCACCGGCACCTGCCACACCGCGTAATCCGGTGGCGTTTCGATCGAGTCGGCCATCGCATCGAAATCGGCGCGCACGGCGACAGCCGTTCGCCCGCTCGCTTTCGCGAGCGGATCGACGTAACCGTCGCGCCAGGCGCGGATGATCCCGGCAAACACCGGGCGGGGCACGCGCAGGGTATCGACGACGACGTAATCGACCGCGAGTGCCTCGTAGCCGCGCGCGGAGAGGAGCGCGGGGGAATGGCGGCCGATGCGTCCGTCGCAACCGATCGAGGCGAGGTATGGCAGCACCGTGGCCTGCCAGAAGTGGTCGGGATCGCGCGAATGGCAGGGGAAATGCAGCATCGCGTAATCCTCGGACAGCAGGTGCAGCCAGCCGCCGGGCCTCAGCACGCGGCCGATGCCGTCGAGTACGCGCGCGAAGTCGGGCACCGCCTGCGACATGTGGCGGCAGACGACCAGGTCGAACAGGGCGTCGGCGAACGGCAGCGCGAAGGCATCGCCGGCCTGGAAGGCGACCCGGCCGCCGTCGTCGCTGCCCGCGCCGCGCGCCAGGCGCACGTTCTCCGGCAGGATGTCGATGCCCACCAGGGTGGCGTGCGGGAAGCGTTGCGCCAGGCGCCAGGTGATTTCGCCGGTGCCGCAGCCGAGGTCGAGGATGCGCACCGGTTTCGCGGGATCATCCAGTCCGTAGCGGTCGAACAGCGCCTGCTCCTGCGGCCAGATCGCGCCGGCCTGCAGCGCGAGGTTGCGCGCCATCGATTCATCGCCCATCTGGCGCGCCTGGGGATTGTGGTCGCTGGTCATGGCGGCACCGGGAAACGGGCCGGCGATCATACGGGCTCGCAACCGCCGCCGTCGCCCCCATCTCGGCATCCCGTACCCGGAGCACGCCCATGGTTCCCCTTTCCGTCCTCGACCTCGCGCCGGTCTGCGAGGGCAGCGACGTCGCGCAGTCGTTCCGCAACACGCTGGACCTCGCGCGCCATGCCGAATCCCTCGGTTACCGCCGCTACTGGCTGGCCGAGCACCACAACATGCCCGGCATCGCGAGCGCCGCGACGGCGGTGCTGATCGGCCACGTGGCCGGCGGCACGCGCAGCATCCGGGTCGGCGCCGGCGGCGTGATGCTGCCCAACCACGCGCCGCTCCAGGTGGCCGAACAGTTCGGCACGCTGGCCTCGCTGTACCCGGGCCGGATCGACCTTGGCCTCGGTCGCGCCCCGGGCACCGACCAGCCGACGGCGCGCGCGCTGCGTCGCTATTTCGACAGCGCCGAGGCGTTCCCCGACGACGTGCTGGAACTGCTCGGGTATTTCGAGCCGGCGCAGCCCGGGCAGGCGGTGCGCGCCGTGCCCGGTGCCGGGATCGAGGTGCCGGTGTGGCTGCTCGGCTCGAGCCTCTTCAGCGCGCGTCTTGCAGCGATACTCGGCCTGCCGTTCGCCTTTGCCTCGCATTTCGCGCCTGCCGCGATGGACGAAGCGGTTGCACTTTACCGGCGCGAGTTCCGTCCCTCCGCACGGCTGGCGGCGCCGTGGGTGATGCTGGCGCTCAACGTGATCGCGGCCGACAGCGGCGTCGCGGCGCGGCGGCTCTTCACCACGCTGCAACAGGGCTTCGTCAACCTGCGCCGTGGCCACCCGGGCCTGGTCCCGCCGCCGATCGACGACATCGAGGCGTACTGGACGCCGCAGGAAAAGGCGATGGTGGAGTCGGCCCTGGCCTGCTCCCTCGTCGGCGACGCCGCCACGGTGCGCGAAGGCCTCGACGCTTTCGTCGCCCGCCACCGGCCCGACGAGCTGATGCTGACCGCCAACGTCTTCGACCACGCCGCACGCGTCCACTCCTTCGCGCTCGCCAGCGGGCACCACGCGCAAGAAGACCGGTGAGCCCCAGCCCCCGGCCGCACGCCCCTTGACCTGGATCAGGGACGCCGCCTTCAGGCCCGGTGACCATGCGGCCATCGCGGCGGGGGAAACAGGCGATGACGGGGAGGGGGAGGAACCGGCGCCGGCATCTGGTGCTGGCGGCGGTGCTGGCGGCGTCATCGGTGGCGGCGGACCCGTTGCCGATGACGCCGCGGGACTTCCTGCTGCCGGGCACGCAACCGGGCGACGTGCATGCGGCCGCATTCCAGTCGCCGCAGGTGTGCGCGGCCTGCCATGCCGATACCGGCTCGGATGCGGCGCCGCACGACAGCTGGCGCGGCAGCCTGATGGCGCAGGCCGGGCGGGACCCGCTGTTCTTCGCCCAGCTCGCCACCGCCAACCAGGACGTCGCCAACGTGGGATCGTTCTGCCTGCGCTGCCATGTGCCGATGGCGGTCGTCAGCGGCAACGTCACCGTGGCGGACGGCAGTGCGCTGGGCGCGCGCGATCGCGAGGGCGTGGACTGCCACTTCTGCCATGCCATGGTCGATCCGGTGTACCGGCCAGGAGCGAGTCCACCGCAGGACGAAGCGGTGCTGGGGGCGCTCGATGCGGTCCCCGCACACGCCGGCAACGCGATGTTCGTGCTCGACCCGGACGCCGTGCGACGGGGCCCGCGCGCCGACGCGCAGCCGCCGCACGCGCTGCTCACCTCGCCCTACCACCGCAGCAGCGCCTTGTGCGGCACCTGCCACGACGTCGGCAACGTCGCCGTGTCGCGCCAGGACGATGGCAGCTACCGCTACAACGCCCTCGACACGCCGGTCGACAGCGAGGACCTCGCGCACCAGTTCCCGCTCGAGCGCACGTACTCGGAATGGCGCCTGTCGGACTTTGCCGCCGGCGGGGTGGACATGGGCGGGCGCTTCGGCGGCGATGGCGGCGGCGTGGTGTCGAGCTGCCAGGATTGCCACATGCCGGTACGGGCCGGCATGGCCTGCAGCAGCGGTCCGGAGCGCACGGATTTGCGCAGCCACGAGTTCGCGGGCGCCTCCTCGTGGGTACTCGACATCATCGGGCGCTACAACGAAGGCGACCCCGCCGTGGATCCAGCCGCCATTGCCACCGGCATGGCGCGCGCCAACGACATGCTGCGGCGGGCCGCGTCGCTGGAGCTGGTGCAGGAGCCGGGCGGCGTGCTGCGTGCGCGCATCGTCAACGAATCGGGCCACAAGCTGCCGACCGGGCACATCGAGGGCCGGCGTGCCTGGGTGGAGGTGCGCGTGCTCGACGCCGGGGGCGGCGTGCTGCGCGTCTACGGTGGCTACGACGATGCCACGGCCGAACTGGACGGGGCCGGCACGGTCGTCTACGAAATGGCGGTCGGGCTGTCCGCCGATGCCGCCGCGCTGACCGGCAACGCCGCAGGGCGGACCACCCACATGGCGCTGGCCGACACGCTGGTGAAGGACACGCGCATCCCGCCGCGCGGCTTCGCCAATGCCGCGTTCGCGGCGGCGGGTGCGCCGGCGGTGGGGCGCGCCTACGCCGACGGCCAGTACTGGGACGATGCGCGTTTCTGGCTTCCCGCGGGCGCGGCGCGGGTACAGGTGGCGGTGCATTACCAGACCGCCACGCGCCACTACATCGAGGCCCTGCGCGAAGGCAACCAGACCGACCACTGGGGCGAGACGCTGTACTCGCTGTGGGAACAGAGCGGCCGGTCGCCACCGGTCACGATTGCCGAGGCCGCGCTCGATCTCGGCGGCTTCCTGCGCGGCGATTTCAATGGCAGCGGTGGACTCGACCCCGATGACGCGGCGACGCTGGAGGCCTGCCTCGATGGCGGCGCCGAACGCGCCGAGGCCTGCCTTGCAGCGGATTTCGACGGCGACCGCGTGGTCGGCTGCAGCGATGCGGCGGCCTTTGCCGCGGCGTGGCCCGGTCCCGGCGCCGCACCCGCGCCGCGCGCCTGCCAGGGTGCCCAGGCC
>JAEZQS010000195.1 GCA_023412995.1 Pseudomonadota bacterium | reverse complement strand
CTGCAGGCCAGCGCCACGGCGGAGGCGGCGCTCGGGATCGCACGGCGCACGCTGCCGCCGCGCAACCTGCGCCTCGGCGTGCCGCTGGTGGCGCTCGCGCGCGTACGGCTGGCGCTGGAAAGGCCGGGCGATGCCGAGGCGCTGCTGCGCGAAGCCCTGGCCGTGCGGCGCCCACCCTATCCTGCCGGCGATCCGCGCGTCGGCGAAGTGCTCGCCTTGTTGCAGGAGAGCCGGCAGGCGCAGCGGCGCGGCGGCCCGGTGGCGCGCCTGCAGGGCACGCGCTGACCGGCGACGCCAGCGTCGGGCCCGCTGCAGGGCTTCAGCTTGCGCCCCTTGAACCCGGGCGCCAGTGGACGCATGGCTGGTGCATGCCCTGCCTCGAATCCACCGTGCGCTACCCCGCTGCAGGCCATGCAAGGCAGCGTCGGCCCGCGGTCCTCTCCGCGCGGAGCCGTCGGGCGTGGCGGTGATCCGCATCGGCGTCATTTCCGACACGCACGGGCTGCTGCGGCCGGAAGCCGTGGCGGCGCTGCGCGGTTCGGATTGCCTCATCCATGGCGGCGACATCGGCAACCCGGGCATCCTGCGCGCGCTCGAAGCGATCGCGCCGCTGACCGTCGTGCGCGGCAACAACGACATCCAGGACTGGGCCGAGCCGCTGCCGGAGCAGTGCACCCTCGAAGCCGGCGGGCTGCGCATCCGCATCCTGCACGATGCCTCGCGCATGCAGCCGATCGCGGTGGACGAGCGCATCGGCGTCGTGGTGTCGGGGCATTCGCACAAGCCGTCGGTCGATCGGCGCGACGGCGTGCTCTTCGTCAATCCGGGCAGCGCCGGGCCGCGCCGGTTCACGCTGCCGGTAGCGGTGGCGGAGATCCGCGTCGAAGCGGGCACCGCGTCGGCCCGCATCATCGAACTGGAGCCGGGCCGCGCCGCCTGAGCCGCGGTCCGCCGCATCCACGAGGATCGGTCATGGACATCCTTCCCGTTTTCTGGTCCGGCTGGCCCTCGTTGCTGCGCATCGTGCTGGTCGGCGTGCCGGCGTACCTGATCCTGGTGGCGCTGCTGCTGTGGGCCGGCAAGCACACGCTGGCGAAAACCAATGCCTATGGCCTGGTCATCACGGTGGCGCTCGGTTCGGCGCTGGCGTCGGCCATCGCTACGCGCGACGTGAGCCTGGCGGACGGCGTGGCGGTGCTCCTGTTGCTGCTGTTGCTGGAATGGCTGGTCGGCATGCTGGTGAGCCGGTCGCCGCGCGCAGCCGACGTGCTGACCCAGCAGCCGGTGATGCTGCTCCACCATGGCCGCCTGCAGGATGAGGCGATGCGGCGCGAGCGGGTTACCCGGGCCGAGGTGCTCGCGGCGGTGCGCAAGCACGGTTTCGCCTGCGCCGAAGACGTCGGCGCCGTCGTGCTGGAGGTGGATGGCTCCTTCAGCGTGATCGCGCAGCTGGGGCCCGCGCCCACGGCGCTGGCGGACGTCGCCACGGAGGATGCGCCCGGGCAGTCTTCCTGCGAGGGGCCGTCGCGCAGCTGAACTGCGCCCCGCCCTTGGCGGCGCAGGGCTTGGCAAATGCCGCGGTGGCGGGCAGCCTAGGGGTTCCGCATCCCCGGGCGACTGCGCCATGCCGCTGCAATGCGTCGAAATCGAAACCGCGCCCGCGCCGGCGCACGCGATCGTGTGGCTGCATGGCCTCGGCGCCGACGGCCATGACTTCGCGCCGGTGGTGCCGCAGCTGGTCGACCCGGCATGGCCGCCGCTGCGCTTCGTCTTCCCGCATGCGCCGGTGCGGCCGGTCACGATCAACAACGGCGTGCCGATGCGCGCGTGGTACGACATCCGCGGCATGCAGATTGCCGATCGCCAGGACGAGGCCGGCATCCGCGCCTCCATCGAAGCGGTCGAGGAACTGCTGGCGCGCGAGGTCGCGCGCGGCATCGCGCCGGACAAGCTGCTGCTGGCGGGGTTTTCGCAAGGGGGCGCGGTCGCGCTCGCCAGCGCCCTGCGCCACGCGCGGCGGCTCGCCGGCGTGATCGGACTTTCCACCTACCTGCCGCTGGCCGACCGCATCATGGCCGAGCGCAGCGAAGCCAACGCCGGCCTGCCGGTGTTCCTCTGCCACGGCAGCGAGGACGCGGTGGTGCCCGAGGCGCTCGGCCTCCTCAGCCGCGACACGCTGCAAGGCGCCGGCTACGCCGTCGCCTGGCACAGCTATCCGATGGCGCACCAGGTCTGCGCCGGGGAAATCGCCGACCTGCGCGCCTGGATCGGCGACCGGTTGCAGGCAGGGCGAGCGCCGAGGGGCTAGCAGAGCGACATCACCCGTTTTGCAGTCGGCCGGGGAAGCCCGACTCGATAGTGGTCCGGACGGGGTCTTTCAACCGGCGCCGTGTTCGCCGTGTTGCAGGCTCCGCCCCGCGGCTTCTGCTCATCGGGCAGGCGCGCAACGGGCAAGCGGCAGGCGGTCGCGGAACGGCACGACAGCGGCGGCCTATACTCGGGCCATGGGAGTGGACGGGGCCAGCAGGAACCGTGGGGACGCGGGCGCGGGCGCGCCGCAGTGGCTGCCGCGCTTCTGCAGCGCGCCGACACTGTTCGCGGTCATGGTGGTCGCCGAACTGGTCGCGCTGGTGATCGTGCTCGCGCCGGAGCCGGCCGCACGACCATGGCTGCCGCGGCTTGGCGTCGTCAGTCTCTACGTGCAGTGGCTGGCGCTCCTCAACGCGGTGATCCTCTGCTCGCTGCAGGCGCCGCTGGCACCGCTGCCGGCACGCGCCGGGTTCGTGCTGGCGTGGACTTGCACCGTGCTGGTGACGGCGCTGGCGAGTTCGCTCATCTGCCGCATGGACCACCTCCTTGGGCTCGGGCTGACGGTGCCGCCTGGCGAGTCGCTGCGCTTCGTGTTCGCCAATGCCGCCATGGCGGCCCTCATTGCCGCCGCCATGCTGCGCTACCTGCACGTGCTGGAGCAGTGGCGCGAACGCGTGCGGGCGGCGTCGAAGGCGCGCGTGGACGCGCTGCAGGCCCGCATCCGCCCGCATTTCCTCTTCAACAGCATGAACACCATCGCCAGCCTCATCCGCACGCGGCCGGCGGAAGCCGAGCAGGCGGTGGAGGACCTGGCCGACCTCTTCCGCGCCGCCCTCGGTCGCGACGACGGCGACGGCACGCTCGGCGCGGAACTGGACCTCATCGGGCGCTACCTGCACATCGAGCGGCTGCGCCTGGGCGAACGGCTGCAGGTGGTGATCGACGTCGAGGCGCTGCCACGCGACATGCCGCTGCCGCCGCTCCTCCTGCAACCGCTGGTGGAGAATGCCGTCTACCACGGCATCCAGCCGCGCGAACAGGGCGGCGCGGTCACGGTGCGCGGGCGGCGCAACGGCGGCCGGGTCGAGATCACCATCGCCAATCCACTGCCGCCCACGCCGGCGGCGCCGCGCAACGGCGTCGCGCTGGCCAATGTGCGGGCGCGCATCGGGTACCATTTCGGTACGCGCGGCGAACTGCAGGTGCAGGACGGGCCCGCCGACTTCACCGTGCGGGTCGTCCTGCCGGAGGCTCCGGAACGATGAAAGCGCTGGTCGTCGACGACGAACCCCTTGCCCGCGAGCGGCTGAAGTCGCTGCTGGCGGAAACCGGCGAGGTCACGCTGGCGGGCGAAGCCCGCAACGGGCGCGATGCGCTCGAACACTGCGAGCACCAGCGTCCCGACGTCGTCTTCATGGATATCCGCATGCCGGTCATGGACGGCCTCGAAGCGGCCCGACACCTCGACCTGCTGGAATCCCCGCCGGCGGTGGTCTTCTGCACCGCGTTCGGCGACCACGCGCTGGAAGCCTTCGAGGCCAACGCCGTCGACTACCTGGTCAAGCCCGTGCGCGCGGAGCGCCTGCGCGCGGCACTCGCCAAGGTGCGGCGCTGGAGCGGCGAGGAGAAGCGCCACGCGCTGCAGGCCGGCGAGCGCCGCCAGCGTAGCCACCTCTGCGCGCGCGTCCGCGGCAGCCTGGTGCTGGTGCCGGTGGCCGACATCGATTACCTGCAGGCCGAGGACAAGTACGTGGTGGTGCACCATTCGCGTGGCCAGGTGCTGATCGAAGAGCCGCTGAAGGCGCTGGAGGAGGAGTTCGACGACTGCTTCGTGCGCATCCACCGCAACTGCCTGGTGGCGCGCGCCAAGCTGGCCGGCCTGACGCGGGCGGCGGACGGGCGCCTGTTCGCCAGCCTCGATGGCGTGGAAGCGACGCTCGAGATCAGCCGTCGCAACCTGCCTGGCCTGCGCAAGCTGGTGCGAACGCTGTGACGGCCCCGTGCTGAAGTCCCTGCGCATCGCCACGCGGCAGAGCGCACTCGCCCTTTGGCAGGCCGGGCACGTCGCCGCGCGCCTGCGTGCGGCGCACCCCGGCCTCGCGGTGGAACTGGTGCCGATGACCACCCGCGGCGACCGCATCCAGGATCGTCCGCTGGCCGCGATCGGCGGCAAGGGCCTGTTCCTCAAGGAGCTCGAGGTCGCGATGCTCGAGCGCCGCGCCGACATCGCGGTGCATTCGTTCAAGGACGTGCCGATGGAGCTGGAGCCCGGCTTCGTCATCGGCGCGGTGCTGGAACGCGCCGATGCGGCCGACGCCTTCCTTGCCAACGGCTGCGACAGCCTGGCCGCACTGCCGCACGGCGCGCGCGTAGGCACCTCCTCGCTGCGCCGCCAGGCACAGCTGCGCGCCGTGCGGCCCGATCTCGTCCCGCTGGACCTGCGCGGCAACGTCAACACCCGCCTGGCGCGGCTGGAAGCCGGCGAGTACGACGCCATCGTGCTGGCCTGCGCCGGCATGGAGCGGCTCGGCTTCGCCGACCGCATCACCGCGCGGCTGGCACCGCCCGCCTGGTTGCCGGCGGTGGCGCAGGGGGCGATCGCGGTGGAGTGCCGCAGCGGCGATGAAGAAGTTCTGGCGTGCGTGCGCGCGCTCGACGACACCGCGACCGCCCGCTGCGTCGCCGCCGAGCGCGCCATGAACCGGCGCCTGCACGGCAGCTGCACGGTGCCGGTGGCCGGCTACTGCATCGAAACCGAGGACGGCCTGGCGCTGTGGGGACTGGTGGGCGATGCCGCCACCGGCCACCTGCTGCGCGCGCAGGCGCAC
>JAEZQS010000151.1 GCA_023412995.1 Pseudomonadota bacterium | reverse complement strand
CGCCGAAAGCGCGCGCACGCCCACCGCCCAGCGCAGCGCCTCCAGCAGCGGCCGGCTGCGCTCGCGCGCCATGCGCGCGCCCCCCTGCAGCAGTTCCTCGATGTCGCCGGGCCGGGCGACCAGCGATTCGTAGCGCGCGCGCAGCGGCGCGAGTTCGGCATCGATCCGCTCGAACAGCGCCTGCTTGGCCTCGCCCCAGGCAATCCCATCGGCATACGCCTGGCGCATGGCGGCGGATTCCGCAGGCGTCGCGAACGCCTGGTAGATGGCGAACAGGTTGGAGCCTTCCGGATCCTTCGGCTCGCCCGGCGCACGCGAGTCGGTCACGATGCCGAGCACCGCCTTGCGCAGGTCGCGCCCCGGCAACCACAACGGGATCGTGTTGCCGTAGCTCTTGGACATCTTGCGTCCGTCGGTGCCGGGGAGCGTGGCGACGTGTTCCTCGATGCGCGCCTCGGGCAGCGTCAGCAGCGCGTCGCGCCGGGCCAGTTCGGCTCCGTAGAGGTGGTTGAAGCGCTGGCCGATGTCGCGCGCCATCTCGATGTGCTGCACCTGATCGCGCCCGACCGGCACCTCGTGCGCGTTGAACACGAGGATGTCGGCGGCCATCAGCACCGGGTACATGTACAGGCCGGCGGTCACGCCGGCATCGGCATCGTCGCCGGCGGCGGTGTTGGCGTCGACCGCGGCCTTGTAGGCGTGCGCGCGGTTGAGCAGGCCCTTGGCGGTGACGCAGGTGAGCAGCCAGGTGAGTTCCGGGATTTCCGGGATGTCGGACTGGCGGTAGAAGAACACCGCCTCCGGATCCAGCCCGCAGGCGAGCCAGCTCGCGGCAATCTCCAGCGTCGACTGCTGCACGCGCGCCGGATCGCCGCATTTGATCAGCGCGTGGTAGTCGGCGAGGAAGAAGAACGACTCCGCATCGGTGCGCCGGCTGGCGGCAATCGCCGGGCGGATCGCGCCCACGTAGTTGCCGAGGTGCGGCGTGCCGGACGTGGTGATGCCGGTGAGGATGCGGCGACGGGACATGCGTGGCTGAAGGTGGGACCGGGCCGCCAGTTTAGCGGCGGCGGCGGAACAGCGGGCAGCCGCGGACACGGGGCACGCCGAAGCACGGCTCGCATCTACACGGGGCGGGGTTCGCCCCGCCACTGGCTCCTGCCAAAGCCACCACTGCGCATACGCAACGGCGGTGTGGGAGCAGGCTTCAGCCGCGACCGGTCAGGCGGGGTGCTGCACAGGCGATGCAACGCGAGGTCGCAGCTGAAGCTGGCTCCTACAACAACCCCGCCGCCGCCGCCAGTGCGTTGCAGAGGGCACCCCAACCGAAGGAGTGCGTCATGCGCGTATTGTCCTGCCTCGCCCTGCTTGCCCTTCTCCTTGCCGCGCCGGCGCAGGCCGGCCGCCTGCTGGACCTGCAGGTGGTGGATCGCGACAGCGGCCAGGTCCTGCCGACATGGTCCGCGGGCGGGCGGCTCTACGTCGCGGGCACGCCGGGGCACCGCTATGCGGTGCGCCTGTCCAACCGCAGTGGCGCGCGCGTGCTGGCGGTGCTCAGCATCGATGGCGTCAACGCCGTCAGTGGCGAAACCGCCGATACCGACCAGGCCGGCTACGTGCTCGATCCCTGGCAGACCACGGACATCACCGGCTGGCGCAAGAGCGTCGGCGACGTGGCGCAGTTCAACTTCACGGCGCTGCCGGACAGCTACGCCGCGCGCACCGGCCGGCCGGACAACGTCGGCGTGATTGGCGTGGCGGTGTTCACCGAGCGCGTGCCGGCCTGGCGCAAGCGGGTGCAGATGGACGCATCGCAGGCACCTGTGCCGGCTCCGCCAGCGGAAATGGAGAGAGCGGACGCGGCGAGCGCGGGCGCCGCGGCCGCAAAGACGCAGGCCCTGGCGCAGCGCGAGGAGCGTCTCGGCACCGGGCATGGCGCGCGCGAGGATTCGCCGGTCACGATGGTGCGCTTCGAGCGCGCCAGTCGCCATCCGGCCGAGTCGCTGGCGATCTGGTACGACAGCCTCGCCAACCTGGTGGCGCGCGGCATCGTGCCGGCGGAGCCGGTGGCAGGCATCCCGCAGCCCTTCCCGGGCCACTTCGTGCCGGATCCCCCCTCGCGCTGATCCGCCCCGAGGCGGAACCGCATCCACCGGCAGTCCTACATCCACTCGCCGTGTCGCCCCCGTCGCAACGCTGCGATAAAGGGCGGTTCGCGGCGACCACCCGGCCGCCGGACTACCCCGGGGGAACGGGAATGATCAAGGCACCACTCGTCCTGGGCGCCGTTGCGCTCGCCATGGCACCCTGCCTGGCGGGCGCGGCGGTCAGCCAGGACCCGCAACAGGAACCCACCGACCGCACGCAGCTGGAGCCGATCCACGTGCGTGGCCATGGCCTGCAGGACGATACCCGGCCCAAGCTCAAGCACATCATGCGCGAGGTGGACGGGCCGTTGATCACGGTCACGAAGAAGACCTCCATCACGCGCGTCGAGGACATCCCGACCGTCGTCGACAACAACATGCGCGCCCTCTTCGCGCAGACGCCGGGACTGTTCTATTCGGAACAGCAGTCGCCCGGCCAGCTCAACCTCAGCTACCGCGGCATCGGCAACCCGCAGGAATCGGAATTCGTCACGGTGCTGCTGGACGGCATCCCGCTGATGTCGGACTGGATCGGCTACCCGACCATCTACACCTTCCCGCTGCCGCAGCAGCTGGCCGAGGTGCAGCTCATCCGCGGCGGCAGCTCGCTGCTGTACGGACCCGAACCGCCGCCGGTGGTGAACCTGGTCAGCCGCAAGCCGGTCGCCGACCGCGCGCTGGCCGGCTACACCGAGAACGTGGTGGGCAGCAACGGCCTGTTCGGAACGTTCAACCAGCTTTCCGGCACCTCGGGCCAGTGGGACTACCTGGCCGATGCGCACTACCGCACGAGCGACGGCGAGCGCGACAACGGCGACTCGACCCTCAAGGGCACCGACCTGCACCTCGGCTACCGCGCCAGCGAGGACGCCTACACCGCGCTCGACCTGCACGTGTACGACCTCGAGACGGGCGATCCGGGCAAGTTGTCGTATCCGCAGTTCGTGGCCGATCCCGACACCACGACCACACCGCACAACCGCTTGTGGACCGAACGCTACCTGCTGAGCCTCACCCATGAGCAGCACTTCGACGGCGATACCGAAGTGGTCGCCAAGCTGTGGGGCGGCTACCAGGACAATGCCTCGCGCTCGCAGGACCGCGGCCCGGCGCCGACCACCTCGACCGTGCAGGACGACCAGTTCCGCTTCGCGGGCCTCGACGCGCGCCTGCTGCATCGCTGGGGACGCGGCAACGCCTTCACCGTCGGCACGACGCTCTACCACTCCGACGCCCCGTTCCGGCAGTGGACGGAACAGGGGCTCGTCCCTGATCGCTACGACCGCTTCGGGCGCGCCTGCGAGAACCCCGCCGACACGTCCTGCGCACGCTTGCGCCAGGCCCGCTCGACGGAATACGCCGCGGTGTTCGCCGAGAACGTGTTCCGCTTCGAGGGCGGCTGGCACTTCGTGCCCTCCGTCCGGCTGGAGCACGAGAAGGTGGACATCGACGAGACCATCAAGCCGCCGACCCTCTCGCGCGGCCTGGTCGACCGCAGCGTCTCGCACAACGTGCCGCTGTTCGGCCTCGGCTTCGGCAACGACTTCGGTCGTGGCAACGAGACCTACTTCAACGTCTCGCAGGGCTGGCGCCCGGTGCGCTACTTCGACGTCGGCTCGCCCTTCGGCAACACCTCGCCGGACCCCATCAACGATCCCGATCCCACCCACGTGCTGTCGTGGGAAGCCGGCGTGCACGGCACCCCGGCCGATGGCCTCTTCTACGACGTCAGCCTCTTCTGGGTGGACGTGAAGGACCGCATCGAGTCGCAGCAGATCCCCGACGCGCCGCCCGGCAACACGATCAACGTCAATACCGGCGACACCCGCCACCGCGGCTTCGAAGGCCAGATCGACTACGACTTCCTCGCCGCGCAGGACCCGCAGACGACGCACCACCTGTCGGTGTTCGCCAACCTCAGCCTTCTGGATGCCGAGTTCACCCGTTCGGCCAAGGGCATCGAGGGCAACAAGCCGGCGTTCTCGCCCGACTACCTGGCGCGCGTCGGCGTCAGCTGGCGCGAGGACGGGCACTACAAGCTGGCGCTGTCGGCGGTGTCGGTGGACAGCCAGTACTGGCAGGACTCCAACCTGCCGCTGGCGACGCCGGACGAGCCGAACTACATCCCGGCCAAGGTGCCCTCGCACACGGTGGTGGACTTCTCGGCCGACTGGTGGGTCGTGCCGCACCTGCGGTTGCTGGGCGGCGTTTCCAACCTGACCGACCGCGTCTATTACGCGCGCGTGTTCAGCGGCGGCCTCGACCCGGCAACCGGGCGCACGGCGTACGTGGGCGCTGCCTGGGAGTTTTG
>JAEZQS010000161.1 GCA_023412995.1 Pseudomonadota bacterium | reverse complement strand
GGGCCTCGCCAACGTCCAGCGCCATTTCTCGTTCGATGCGGCGCGCGCGGGCTGCTGGGCGGCGGTGGCGACGTGGAACGCATCGAGCGCGCCATCGGCCAGGCCGAATCACGCGGCAGCGAAGAGGGGCAGCTGCTCGACCAGGCGGCCGATGCACTGGCGGCAGGACGCATCACCGGCCCGCAGGGCGCTGCCACGCTGTACCAGCGCGTGCTCGCCAGCGATTCCGGCAACGCGGTGGCGCAGGCCGGGCTCGGCAAGGCGGCCGATGCCCTGGCGGCGCGCGCACGTGCCGCACTGGCGGCGTCGGATCCCGACACGGCGGCTGCCCGTGCCGACGACATTGCCCGCATCGTGCCGAACTGGCCCGGGCTGCCCGACCTGCTCGGGCGCATTGCGCAGGTGCGCGATGCCCGCCGCGCCGCCACCGCGGCCACCCTGCAGCAGGCGGACGCGCAGGTGCGCGCCGGCAACCTCGCCGGGAGCGACGACGCGGCACTGGAACTCTACCGCTCGGTGCTTGCCAGCGATCCGTCCAATGCCGGCGCGAAGGACGGGTTGCGCCGCATCGCGCAGTCGTTCGTGACCCGCGCGCGGGCGGCCATCGACGACGACAACGCCGATGCCGCCGCGAAGCTGCTCGATTCCGCCGCGGGCATCGCGCCGGTGTCGCCCGAACTGCGCGCCGCGCGCAGCGACCTCGCCGAACTGCGCGAGCGCCTCGCCATCGACGCGCAACGCCCGCCGGTGACGCCGGCCGACACGGCGCGCGTGCAGGCACTGGTGTCCGGCGCTGCGGCCGCCGCCGCCGCCGGGCACCTGATCCTGCCGCCGGGCGAGAGTGCCTACGACAAGTACCGCGCCGCGCTCGCCATCGACGGCAACAACGCGCAGGCACTTGCCGGGATGGCGGCGCTGCCCGCGCGCGCGAAGACCCTGTTCGAGCAGGCGCTCGCCGACGGCACGCCGCAGCGCGCACTCGCCTACCTCGATTCGGTGCGCCAGGTCGCGCCCGAAGACGCCGCGATTCCCGCCATGACCGCACGCCTCGCGAGCGCCTTCCTCGACCTCGCCGACGCGCGCATGGGCGCCGGCCGCCGCGCCGACGCCGCCAGCGCACTCGCCGCCGCCAGCCAGCTGCGCCCGCAGGATCCCCGCCTCGCCCAGCTCGAAGCCCGCCTTCGCGCAATGGAGGCAGGCAGGGAGTAGCGGGAAAGCAGCCGCCGGACCCCAAATCCCCGATCCCGACCGCAATCCCCAATCCCCCAATCCCCAATCCCCAGCCCCTAGCCCCTAGCCCCTAGCCCTCGCCCAGCAGCCGCTGCAGCGCCGCGCGCGCCGCATCGAACGAGAAATGGCGCTGGACGTTGGCGAGGCCCTGCGCGGACAGCGTGTTCCACAGCGCCTCGTCCTGGTACAGGCGGACCACGGCATCGGCGAAGGTGGCGGCATCCTGCGCAACGAGCACGTCACGGCCGGTTTCGACGTGCATGCCTTCCACCGCGGCGGGCGTCGCCACCACCGGCAGGCCGCAGCTCATGGCCATGTTGACCTTGCCTTTCACGCCGGCGCCGTAGCGCAACGGCGCGACGGAGACGCGGCAGCCGTCCATCCACGGCAGGATGTCCGGCACGAAACCATGGATCTCGACGCCATCGCCTGCCAGGTGCGCGATGGCGGGGGGCACCTTGCTGCCGATGACGTGGAAGCGCACGTCCGGCAACGCGGCGCGGATCGCCGGGAACACGTCCGACACGAACCACGCCACCGCATCGGCATTGGGCGGGTGCTGGAAGCCGCCGACGAAGACGAGGTCGCGGCGGCTGGCGAAGGGCGCGCGGCAGCCATGCACCTCGTGCACGTTGGAAAGCACCTCCACCCGCGCGCCCGGTGCATCGCGCGCCAGCAGTTCGCGTTCCACCGGACTCACCACCAGCGTCACGTCCGCCTCGCGGATGAGCTTGAGTTCCTGCGCGCGCGTCGCGGCGGCGTGGCGCGCCAGTGCCGCGTCGCCGGCGAGTTCCGCGGCGCGCTGCTCGCGCAGGTAATGCAGGTCCACCGTATCGAAAACGAGCCTGGCCTGCGGTGCGTACAGGCGCACGAGGCCGTAGAACGGCGTGGCGACGTAATGGCGCGACAGCAGCACGAGGTCGAAGTCGCGGCCACGCTCGCGCAGCAGCTTCACCGGGTCCTGCGCCAGCGGCGCATGCAGTGCTTCCACGCCCAGCGCCTGCAGTGCGGCGGTGTAGCGCGGCACGTACAGGCGGTTTTCCGGCAGGAAACTCACCTGGCAGCCGAGTTCGCCCAGCAGGCGCATCAGGTTGACCATGCGCAGCGAGCCGGAATCCTGGTCCGGCGTCGGCGTGGTCGCGTCCACCACCAGCACGCGATGGCGCGCGCGATGGGTGGCGGCGCGCGTGATGGGCGTGCCGGGCGCCGGCTGGTGGGCGAGGGCCTCGCGCCACTTGGCGACGAACTTCTCCTGGTTCAACAGCTGGTACCGCTTGGTGCCGCCGGCGGTGTCGGTGCCCGAGGTGATGCCTTCGAAGTGGATCACGGTCGCAGCCGGCTCGACGTACACCTTGAGCCCGGCGGCACGCACGGCGAAGGCGAGGTCGGTGTCCTCGTAGTACGCGGGCGTGTAGCGCGCGTCGAACCCTCCGAGCCGCTCGAACAGCGCGCGCGCCAGCAGGATGGCGGCGCCCGAGCAGTAATCGGCTTCGCGCCGGAAGGCGTAGCGCGGGTCGGCGGGATCGCCGAATCGGCCCACGTTCCAGCCCGATCCGTCGGCAAACACGATGCCGCCCGATTCCTGCAGCCGCCCGTCCGGGTACACCAGACGGGCGCCGACCAGCCCTGCCGCCGGCGCCTCGCGCAGGCAGCGCAGCAGCGCTTCCATCCAGCCGGCAGTCACCAGGGTGTCGTTGTTGAGGAAAAGGACGTACTCGCCCCGTGCCGCGGCGGCGCCGGCGTTGCAGGAGCCGATGAAGCCGAGGTTGCGGGGGTTGCGCAGGACGCGCAACCCGGCGATGTCGGCCAGGCGCTGCGGCGTCGCGTCGCGCGAGCCGTCGTCGACGACGATGACTTCGAACGGCGTGTCGCCGGCGTGCGCGGCGATCGAACGCAGGCAGGCGCTGGTGTAGGCGATCTTGTCGTACACCGGGATGACGATCGACACCACCGGCGTGTCGCTGGTGGGCAGGGCGAACGGTGCGACGTCGTCCCGCGGTGGCGGGTACACGGTCGGCCTGGCGCCGGCGCGGTGG
>JAEZQS010000049.1 GCA_023412995.1 Pseudomonadota bacterium | reverse complement strand
CCGCTGCCTGCGTGCGGTCGCTGACGTTGAGCTTGCCGAGGACGTTGCTGACGTGGGTCTTGACCGTCTTCTCGCCGATGCCGAGGCGTTCGGCGATCTTCTGGTTGCTGAGGCCTTCGGCCATCAGGGTGAGGACTTCGCGTTCGCGCTGGCTGAGCGATTCGAGCACTTCGCCGCCGGGTTCGCCGCCGCGGCGCAGGGCGTCCATCAGCTTGGCGGCCACGCGCTGGTGCAGCACGGCTTCGCCGCGCGCGGCCTTGCGCAGGGCGTCGGCGAGGGCGTCGGCATCGACGTCCTTGAGCAGGCAGGAGAGCGCGCCGGCCTGCACCGCGGCGACGATCTGGCGTGCGTCCTCGAACGACGTGAGCAGCACCACCTGCGTCTCCGGGCTGGTCTCGCGGATCATGCGGGTGGCCTCGATGCCGCCACCGGGCATCACGAGGTCGACCAGGGCGACGTTCGGGCGGTGTTCGGCGCAGGCGCGCGCGGCGCCGGCGGCGTCCTCGGCCTCCTCGACGATCTCGAGGTCGCCATGGGTTTCAAGGAAGGCGCGGATGCCCTGTCGGACGAGCACGTGGTCGTCGGCGATGACGATGCGGATCGGCGGGTTCACGACGCTGCCTCTGTCAGGAAGTCGATGTCGACGCGGGTGCCCTGGCCGGGCTGCGAATCGAACCCGAATCGTCCACCAGGCAGTGCCTGCGCGCGTTCCCGCATGTTGCGCAGGCCCATGCCGGTGTCGGTCCCGGCCACCACGCCGCGGCCATTATCGGCGATCACGAGTCGCACGCGTTCCGCCTCGCGGCGGAGCCCGACCAGCACGCGGCTGGCGCCGCTGTGGCGCAGCACGTTGGAAAGCGCCTCGTCGACGATGCGCAGCAGCGCGTCCTCGTGCGCGGCCGCCAGCGGCGGCACGTCGGCAAGGTCGAAGTCGAGCGCCATGCCGCTGGTGTGGGCCCAGTCCTCCGCGCGCGAGCGCACCCGCTCGGCCAGCGGCAGGTCGCTGTCGGATGCGCGCATCTCGTCGAGGATCTGCCCCAGCTCCTGCTGGATCTGCTGGCTGAGGCGCTGCGCGGTGTCGAGCCGCTCGGCGCCGGGCGCACCCGCCAGCAGGCGCCGCGCGGTGGCCAGCTGCAGGTTGAGCGCGAACGCCTTCTGCTTGACCGTGTCGTGCAGGTCGCGCGCCAGCCGCTGGCGCTCGGCGAGGGTCGCCAGCTGCGCGCGCGAGCGCATCAGTCCGCGCAGGTCGAGCGCCATGCGGTCGAGCGAGGCCGACAGCATTCCCAGCTCGTCGGGCGAGGCGTCGCCGATGCGCCCGGAAAAATCGCCGCGGCTCCAGGCATCGGCGGCGCGCGCGATGCGGTTGAGGCGGCGCGTCACCCACGCGGCAAGGAAGAACGAGGAGGCGAGGCCGAACACGATCAGGTAGCCCAGCACGATCGGCCATTCGAAGCTGAATTCGAGCAGGAACTTGTGCCAGGGCAGCGGCAGGCGCAGCTCGACGAAGAGCAGTCCGAGCAGGCGGCCGTCCGCGCCGCGCACCGGCGCCAGCACGCGCCGCACCTTGTAGGGGCTGTCTTCGCCGGCCAGTGCCACCGCGGCGGTGCCCGCCAGTGCCTGCGCGAAACCCGCCTCGTCCGGCTGCGGCAGCTTCGATTGCCAGCTGGCGTCGGCCGGTGCCTGCGCCAGCACGCGCCCGTCCGGCGCCAGCACGGCGGCGGCGAGCGGGTCGGCCGAGAGTTCCAGCAGCACGTAGGAATCCTCCACCGAGAGGCCCTCGCGCGGCCGTTCCAGGCGCAGGATCCACGACTCCACCCAGGTCGCCAACACGGCCGGGTCCGTGCCGGCCAGCGCGAGTCGTGGCGCGAGCGACGCCGCGCCGCGTTCGGCCGCGTCGCGCAGGCGTCCCTGTTCGACGCCGGCCATGAATTCCTTGAACTCGAAGATCAGGATGGTCGATTCGACCAGCACGAGGCTCGGCAGCGACAGCAGCATGTAGAACAGCGCGAGCCTGGACATCAGTCCGCGCAGTTGCGGGCGGAGCTGCGTCATTGCGCGCGCACCGCGATACGCGCCATGCCGCAGGCGGCGGTGCGGCGGATCGATGGGGGCGGCAGTTGTGGCACGGTGGATTCCGTCAGCGGCGGGTGCACGTTTACTGGCCCGCCGTGCCCGGCCCCATGGCACCAGGCCGGACGAGGGAGACGGGCCGCGGCGCCGCCACGCTAGCAGATCGCGGCCGTCACCGCGGGACGCGCTATCATCGCCGCCCCTTTATCCCGACCGCTGCCGCCCATGGCCCGACGCATCGCCGCCCGCCGCTCGCCGATCCACGGCAACGGCGTATTCGCCCTCGAGGACATCCCGCGCGGGACGGAGCTGATCCAGTACCGCGGCAAGCTGCTGACGCATGCGCAGGCCGATCGCCTGTACGGCGGCACCAGCGAGACCGGCCACACGTTCCTGTTCACCCTCAACGACGACTACGTTATCGACGCCAACCACGGCGGCAACATCGCACGCTGGATCAATCACGGCTGCAAGCCGAACTGCCGCGCGGTGCTGGAAGAGGACGAAGGCGGCGACCGGCGCAAGGACCGCGTGCTGATCGAGACCCTGCGCAAGGTGAAGGCAGGCGAGGAACTCACCTACGACTACGGCATCGTGCTCGGCGAGCGCCTGACCCCGCGCCTGAAGGCGATCTGGGCCTGCCGCTGCGGCGCCCGCCAGTGCACCGGCACGCTGCTGCGGCCGAAGCGGTCGCGGGGGAAGGGGCTAGGAGCTAGGGGCTAGGGGAAAGGCAACAGCAAACGGCGGAGCGACGGCAGGAGCGGCGGTGGCAGCGGCGGTGGGGCTGGCTGAACATCGCCCTGCCGCAACGTGCAGTCCGGCGCAGCGCCGCGGTGGCCGCGCATGGCACCATAGCGGCATGCGACGGAATTGCCGGATGGAATGCGCGTGAAGACGATCGCCGTGATCGGCGCCAGCGACGAGGAAACCGCCCACCTGCGCCTGCTGATCCGCCGGAGCGCGGACGAGCTCGACTGCCCGTGGCGCTTCGGCGACGAGAATGGCGCGGACCTGGTGGTGGTCGATCCGCGCGCCTTCAGCGGACAGATGGCGCGCACGCGCGCCGTGGGCGCCGGCATCCGCTGCGCGGTGCTGTCCGATGAACCGGTGCCGGGTGCCGACCTCGTGGTGCAGCGCCCGCTGCTGCGCGCCAACATCATCGAGGTGCTGAACGAGGTCGCGCGCGGTGTGCAGCGCCCGTCGATCGGCGCCCACACCGACGATTTCTACACGCGCGAACTGGGCGAGGAAGCCGCCGACGCGCCGCGCAGCGCCAGCACGCCGGTGCCGGGGCTGGATGACGTGCTGCGTCCCGAACCGGTCGAGCTGCGCCCCGGCGCGACGCAACCGGAATCGCCTGCAGCGGCACCGCCCACGGTGGCGCCAGCGGCGGCGGGTCCGGCACCGGATACC
>JAEZQS010000003.1 GCA_023412995.1 Pseudomonadota bacterium | reverse complement strand
CCCCCCATGCCCTTCCGCGCCTCGCACCGCGCCCGCGACCTCACCGAGACCCTGTCCTGGCTGCGCCTGCTGGCGGTGACCGCGCAGGTGGCGACGGTCGGCATCGTGGCGTTCGGTTTCGGCCTGCCGATCGCGGTGGTGCCGCTGCTGTCGGGTATCGGCGCGCTCGCGCTGTTCGCGCTGTTCGCGTTCTGGCGCCTTTCGCAGCCGTGGCCGCTGCGCTTCGTCGAGGCGTTCGCGCACGTCGCGGTCGACATCGTCGCCCTCGCCTACCTCCTCTACTGGTCGGGCGGGATCAGCAACCCGTTCGCGTCGCTGCTGGTGATGCCCATCGCCCTCGCGGCCGCCGCCCTGCCGACGCGCTACGTCGCCTCGGTGGCATTGCTGGCCGCCGGGTGCTTCCTGCTGCTGGTGCCGCTGCACGTGCCGTTGCCGCCGCTGCCGGCCGGCGTGCGCGGGCAGGTCAACCTGCACCTCGCCGGGCTCGCCATCAACTTCATGGTGACGGCGTCGGTGCTCGCCTACTTCATCTCGCGCCTGGCGCGCTCGCTGCGCGAGCGTGAACGCGAGGTGCGCCACGAGCGCGAGCGCGCGCTGCGCGACGAGGGCATCCTTGCCATCGCCACCCAGGCAGCGGGGACGGCGCACGAGCTCAACACGCCGCTGTCCACCATCCGTACCCTGCTCACCGAACTGGTGCGCGAACAGGCCGGCGATCCCGCGCTCGCGGCCGACCTCGCCCTGCTCGCCGGCCAGGCGGAACGCTGCCGCGACATCCTGCGCGAGCTGGTCGCGGTCGGCTCGCGCCAGCTCGCCGGCACCGCGGCACCGCAGCCGCTGGGGGAGTTCGTGCGCCAGTGCGAGGACCAGTTCCGCCTGCTGCGTCCGGAAATCGCGCTGGCCACCCGCGTCGGCGACGGCATCGACGGACGCGAGATCGCGGCGGCACCCGACCTGCGCCATGCGCTGATCAACCTGCTGAGCAATGCCGGCGACGCCTCGCGCGCAGCCGGCAGCGACGCCGTGGAACTGGAGGTCCGCATCGACCGCGACGCGGTGGAATTCGCCGTCTCCGACCACGGCCGCGGCGGCACCGCCACGCGCGGAACGGCGTTCCAGACCAGCAAGCAGCATGGCCTTGGCCTCGGCCTGGCGCTGGCGCACGCCACCGCCGAACGCCTGCATGGCGCGCTGCAGACCGAATCGCTGCCCGGCGGTGGCCTGCGCCAGCGATTGCGCGTACCGCTTGCCGCAGCCGACAATCGCCACCCATGACTGCCGACAACCTGCACCAGGTCGTCCTCATCGACGACGATCCCGTCTTCAGCGCCGTACTCGCGCGTGCGCTCGGTTCGCGCGGCTTCAGTGCCCGCACCGCCGCCGATGGCGCGCAGGCACTGGCGCTGGTGCGCGAGCTCGCGCCGGAATACGCCGTGCTCGACCTCAAGCTCGGCGCCGAGAACGGCCTCGCGCTCATTCCCGAACTGCTCGCCGCGCGCCCCGGCCTGCGCATCCTGCTGCTGACCGGCTACGCCTCCATCGCCACCGCGGTCGAGGCGATCAAGCGCGGCGCGCACGACTACCTCGCCAAGCCGGTCGATGCCGACCAGGTCGCGCAGGCGCTGCTCGGCAGCGGCCATGGCGGTGGCCATGACGGCGCCCACGAAGCGCCGGATGTCGGCCACACGCCGCCGCTGCGGCGGCTGGAGTGGGAACACATCCAGCGCGTGCTGGCCGAATCCGACGGCAACATCTCCGAAGCCGCGCGCCGCCTCGGCCTGCACCGCCGCACCCTGCAGCGCAAGCTCGCCAAGCGTCCGGTTCGCGAAGCGGGAGACGACTCGCACTGATTCGCCGCAGGCTGGACGCGCGCAGCGCGGCCGGCATCCGAAACTCAAGCGTCACGGTGTATGCGATAAGCGAAGAGCGCCGGCCGGCCTGCGGTCGTCCAGCCTACGTAATGGCGCTTGCCCGCGGTACCTGGCGCGGGGTGCGCACCATGCGGTCGAGCAGGCGTTCCAGCATGGCGTCGGGGGAGTCGCAGCGGCCGCCGTGCACGGGTGAGGTCTGGATGATGGTGCTGCGCGGCGCGGTCAGCCAGTGGAAGCGTTCGCGTGCAGGCAGGCGGCCGATCGGACCGGCGCCGTCGCCGCCGGCGCACACGGCGGCGAAAGCCGCCAGGTGTGCGCGCACCATGTCCAGGTCCACCCAGGGGTCGATGACGCGCAGGCGGCCTTCATCGAGCTCGATGCGCGCGGCAAGGAAGCCGCCGCGGCGCGCCGACAGCACCACGCCGGCATTGACGAACTCGCCGCGCTCTACGCGCGGCACCACCCGCACCAGCGCATGGTCATAGGCGTGCACGGATCGCCTCCTGCGCAAACGCGCGCGGCGCCTGCAGGCGCCGGCAGAGGTAATCGACATAGGCGGCGCGGCGCGCAGCCGGCTCGTCCGGCGCCAGCCACGCATCGGGCACGCCGGCCACGACCGTGGCGATGCGCTCGCGCGTCAGCAGCGCCGGAAGGCGCGCGTCCGCCTGCTCCAGCGCAGAGGCGAACGGCAGCAGCACATGGTCGGCAATGCGCGGAAACGGGTCGCGCGCGCGCGCCTCCCAGTCCTCGCTCCCGTGGTGGAAATACAGTGCCGAGCCATGGTCGATCAGCCACAGGGCGCGATGCCAGACGAGCAGGTTGGTATTGCGTGCGGTGCGATCGACGTTGCTGGTGAAGGCATCGAACCAGACGATGGCCGAGGCCAGTGCCGCCTCCGGCGCCTCGACCACCGGATCGAAGGTGACCGATCCGGGCAGGTAGTCGATGGCGAGGTTGGTGCCGGCGCTGGCGCGGATCAGGTGCTGGATCTCCGGATCCGCTTCGGTGCGGGCCAGATCCGCATCGAGCTCCATCAGGACGATTTCCGGCACCGGCAGCCCGAGCACGCGCGCCAGGCCACCGGCAACGAGTTCCGCCACCAGCGCCCGGGCGCCCTGCCCCGCGCCGCGGAACTTGAGCACGTAGAGCCCGTCGTCGTCGCCTTCGACGATCGCAGGCAGGGAGCCGCCTTCGCGCAGCGGCGTCACGTAACGGGTCGCCGCGATCCGTCGCAGCATGCCGCCCGCTGGCAGCGGCGGCGCCTGTCCGGCGGGGAGGTTCGCCACGTCAGTCGGCGAGGATGGCGACATGCGCCTTGCCGTCGCGGCCGAGCCAGGCGCGGTACATGCCGTCGGTGTTGAACGGCATCGCCATGTTGCCGTCGCTGTCGAGCGCGATGACGCCGCCATCGCCGCCGAGCTTGGGGATCACGCCCATCACGACGTCGCGCGCGGCTTCCGCCAGCGGCTTGCCGGCATGGGTCACGCGGGCGCAGATGTCGTGCGCGGCGACCGCGCGGATGTAGTACTCGCCCCAGCCGGTGGCGGACACGGCGCAGCGGGCATTGGCATACGTGCCGGCGCCGATGAGGGGCGAGTCGCCGATGCGGCCCCAGCGCTTGTCGGTCATGCCGCCGGTCGAGGTCGCGGCTGCCAGGTGGCCGGCGCGGTCGAGCGCCACCGCGCCCACGGTGCCGTAATGGATCGCGCGGCCCTGCACCGACGCCTGTCCCGTGCGCTCGGATTGCCGTGCTTCCTGCAGCTGCTGCCAGCGCTCGTCGGTACGGAAGTACTCCGGCTCGACCAGGGCGATGCCGACCGTCCGCGCGAACGCCTCGGCGCCCTCCCCGGCGAGCATCACGTGCGGCGACTGCTCCATCACCGCCCGCGCCAGCAGCACCGGGTTGCGCACCCGCCGCACGCCCGCGATCGCGCCGGCACGCAGGGTGGCGCCATCCATGATCGCGGCGTCGAGTTCGTTGTGGCCGTCATGGGTGAATACGGCGCCCCTGCCGGCATTGAAGCGCGGCGAGTCCTCCAGCACGAGGAGCGCCTGGGTGACGGCATCGAGGCTGCTGCCGCCGTCCTCCAGCACCTTCTGTCCGGCGGCGAGCGCCGCGGCGAGGTCGACGCGCACCAGCGCTTCCTTCTCCGGCGTCAGCGTCTTGCGGATGACCCCCGCGCCACCGTGGATCACCAGCACCGGCACGGCCGCCATCACGTGTGCGGCCAATAGGCAGGACAAGGAAAACAGGGCCAGGCGCAGCAGCATCGGCGGATCCCCGGCAAGGACATCGGCCGAGTATAGGGCGAGGGGCGAGGAGCGGGAGCGCCAGATCGTGCAGGGCGCGGTTCCCCGCGGCGACGGAGCGGGGTAAACCCGGCCTAGGCGCTTCGTCGCCGCGGCGAAAGCTGGCTTGCGCCGGGACGACAGGTGCTGCAAGTGCGGCGATGTCGACGTGGGAGGGACTTCAGTCCCGATCGGGCCGATGCAGAAGCTCATCCCGATGCAGAAGCATCGCGGCTGAAGCCGCTCCCACAAAAGACAGCGCCGCGGCCCTCCCTATAACCCGTCGCCCCGGCGAACGCCGGGCCCAGCGTCTTCTGCGCGACCCGGACGAAAGTCGCCCCGTGCCGGCTTGTGCCGCGACGACGGGCGCTGCAAGTACGCCGATGTCGACGTGGGAGGGACTTCAGTCCCGATCGGCCCGATGCAGAAGCATCGCGGCTGAAGCTGCTCCCACAAAAGCCGAAGCATCGCGGCTGAAGCCGCTCCCACAAAAGACAGCGCCGCGGCCCTCCTTATAACCCGTCGCCCCGGCGAACCCGGGC
>JAEZQS010000366.1 GCA_023412995.1 Pseudomonadota bacterium | reverse complement strand
GGCCAGCCGCGCGCGCTCGGCGGGGCCGAGCCGTGCCCGCCGCACGAGATCGGCCACGTCGCGAAACGGCGCCTGGCGGCGCGCGGCGAGGAGGCGCGTGGCAAGCTCCCGGCCCATGCCGCGCACCTGGCGCAATCCCAGGCGCAGGGCAGGGGATGCCATGGCTGTTGCGCCTGGATCGGGGCCGGCTGGCGGGGATTCGAGCGTGCAGTCCCAGTCGCTCGCGGCCACGTCCACCGGCAGCACGACGACGCCATGGCGCTGCGCATCCTGCACCAGTTGCGAGGGCTGGTAGAAACCCATCGGCTGTGAGTTGAGCAGCGCGCAGGTGAAGGCGGCCGGGTAATGCCGCTTCAGCCACGAGGACGCGTAGGCGATCAGGGCGAAACTGTAGGAGTGCGATTCGGGGAAGCCGTACTCGCCGAAGCCCTGGATCTGCTGGTAGATGCGTGCGGCGAAGTCGCGCGTATAGCCGTTGCGGGCCATGCCCTCGAAGATGCGGCCCTCGAACTGCTCCAGCCCGCCACGGCGCTTCCAGGCCGCCATCGAACGGCGCAGGTTGTCCGCCTCGCCGGGGGTGAAGCCGGCGGCGACGCGCAGCAGCTCCATCACCTGTTCCTGGAAGATCGGCACGCCGAGCGTGCGGCCGAGCACGTGCTCGATGGCGGGCGACTCGTAACGCACCGCCGCCGGATCCTTCCGCGATTTCAGGTACGGATGCACCATGCCGCCCTGGATCGGCCCTGGCCGCACGATGGCGACCTCGATCACCAGGTCGTAGAAGGTGCGTGGCTGCAGCCGCGGCAGCATCGCCATCTGCGCGCGCGACTCGATCTGGAACACGCCGACGGTGTCCGCTTCGCGGATCATGGCGAAGGTGGCGGGGTCCTCGCGCGGGATGCTCGCCAGTTCGTGGGTGACGCCGTGGTGGCTGCGCAGCAGCGCGAGGCACTTGCGCACGGCGGTGAGCATGCCGAGCGCGAGGCAGTCGACCTTGAGCAGCTTCATCGCCTCGAGGTCGTCCTTGTCCCACTGGATGATGGTCCGTTCGGGCATGGCCGCGTTTTCCACCGGCACCAGGTGGTGCAGCGGCTGTTCGGAAACGACGAAGCCGCCGACGTGCTGCGACAGGTGGCGCGGAAAGCCCTGCAGCTCGCCGGCAAGGGTGAACAGGCGGTGCAGGATGCGGCTGGCCGGATCGAAACCGCGCGCGGCCAGCGCCTGCTGCAGCGACTGCCCGCCGTCCACGCGCGAAAACATCCCCGCCAGCGTGTCGAGCTGGTCCTCGGGGATGCCGAGCGCGCGGCCGACGTCGCGCACCGCGCTGCGTCCGCGGTAGGTGATCACGGTGGCGGCGAGCGCGGCGCGCTCGCGGCCGTATTTGGCGAACACGTACTGAATGACTTCCTCGCGCCGCTCGTGCTCGAAGTCGACGTCGATGTCGGGCGGCTCGTCGCGTTCGTCGGAAAGGAAGCGCTCGAACAGCAGGTGCCCCTCCTCCGGGTTGACCGCGGTGATGCCGAGGCAGAAGCAGACCGCGGAGTTGGCCGACGAGCCGCGCCCCTGGCACAGGATGCCGCGTTCCTCGCGCGCCCAGCGCACGATGTCGTGGACGGTGAGGAAGAACGCCTCGTACTGCTTGCGCCGGATGAGGGCGAGTTCCTTTTCCAGCGTCGCGCGCACGGCAGGCGGCACGCCACCGGGGAAGCGCCGCGCCGCGCCCGTCCAGGTGAGCTGGCGCAGGTGCTCGGGCATGGTGCTGCCGGGTGGCACCAGCTCGTGCGGGTATTCGTAGCGGAGCGCGCGCAGGTCGAAGCGGCACATCCCGGCAATGCGCACGCTTTCCGCCAGCAGCTCCGGCGGGTACAGGCCGGCGAGGTCGTCGAGGCGGCGCAGGTGGCGCTCGCCATTGGGGAACAGCGCGTGCCCGGCTTCGGCAACCGTGCAGCGGAGCCGGATCGCGGTCATCACGTCCTGCAGCGCGCGGCGGCGGCGCTGGTGCATGTGCACGTCGCCGCCGGCCACGAGCGGGAGGCCGTGGCGCGTGCCGAGTTCGCGCAGGCGCGCCAGGCGCGCCGCGTCGTCGGTGCCCCGGTGCAGTTCGGCCAGGATCCAGGCGCGCCCGGCGAAATGCCGGCTGAGCCAGCGGGCGTCGCCGGTCGCGGCCTCTTCGCTGCCGGGCGGCCACAGCACCAGCACGCCATCGCCCAGCCGTTCGGCATCGGCGCGAGCCAGGCGGTACTCGCCCTTGGCGCTGCGCCGGCGTCCCTGCGTGACCAGCCGGCAGATGTCGGAATAGCCGGCCTGGTCGCGCGCCAGCAGCACCAGCACCGGGCCGTCCTCCAGTCGCACCTCGGTACCGACGAGGAGGGAGACGCCGGTTTCCTCCGACGCCTCCAGCGCGCGCACGATGCCGGCCAGCGAGCATTCGTCGGTGATGGCGAGCGCGGTGTAGCCGAGTTCGCGGGCGCGCTCGAACAGTTCGCGGGCGCTGGAGGCGCCGCGCTGGAACGAGAAGCTGGAGAGGCAGTGCAGTTCCGCGTAGCGCAAGCCGCCCGCGGCGGCTTCCCGCATCGCCACGTCCGGCGTGGCGTTGGCCGGCGGCGACGAGGGACGTTGCGCACGGCGGCCACGCAATGCGCTGCGCGGATCCTCCTCGCCACCGCTGGCTGGTGGCAGGCCGGGCTCCAGCGGCGGACGCAGGTGCCGTCGCCGCGGCGGCGTGGGCAGCTTCATGCGAACCAGCCGTGCAGGGTCCAGTGCACCGCCTGGCCCGTGCCCACCGGCGAGCCGGCTTCGACGAAAACCCAGGCCCGCTGGCCTTGCCGGGTTTCGACCAGGTAGTAGTCGCGGCGCTGGTCGTGCCCGTCCCACCAGCCGCTCTCGATGCGCTCGGGCCCGGCCAGCACGCGGGCGGGCGTTTCACGCCATGCGAGCGGGCGGCGCAACAGCCAGAACGGGCGCGTGCCGCGGGCGCTGGGCAGTGGCGCCGGCGTGGAGGAAATGGCATTGCCGCCGGTGCGCGCGGGCGTGCCGGCAGGGGCGGGGAGCGGCGGGACGAAGCGCCACGCACGGGCCGGGCGGTGGTCGCCGGCACAGGCGAGGCCCTGCAGGGCGGCATCCCCCAGGCG
>JAEZQS010000355.1 GCA_023412995.1 Pseudomonadota bacterium | reverse complement strand
AACCCCCTTCTGTCGCGCTCTCATATGCTCCGCTCCCAGGTAGGTCATGCCGCCTGGTCATGCACGGGCATCGGTCCTCGGCGGCTGCGAGACCGACACCATCGATCGCGACCGTTCTCCTTGCCGGCCACACTACGCTTGGCGGGTGGGGGCGTCAACGTATCTTCGGCTCGGCCGTCGGCGGCGCGGAGGCGGTAGCGCCACCACCCGAGCTGGTGAAGGTTCGAGCGTCGCAGTGACGATCGCCTCGTTGAGCATCGAGCCGCTCGCCGTCCTCGGACGAACTTGTCAAGTCAGAGTGATCGCCGATCGCAGCGCCAGTCGATCGACATCCTCATAGGTCGCGCCGGCAATCGGAGACGCGCTCCCCAATCACCCGCCGGGGTGGCCGCACCTAGATCTGCCGCAGCCGGATCTGGTCCACCGTATGATCCGCCCGCTTCCTGATCACCAGGTTGGCGCGCTCGCGGGTCGGCAGGATGTTGTCGCGCAGGTTGCGCAGGTTGATGTCGCGCCAGATCTTGGCGGCCGTCTTGCTCGCCTCCGACAGCGTCAGGTCCTTGTAGTGATGGAAGTAGGATCCTGGATTCTGGAACACGGTGCGCTGCAGCGACAGGAAACGGTTGACGTACCAGGCTTCGATGAACGGCTCCTGCGCATCGACGAAGATCGAGAAGTCGAAGAAATCGGACACCACCACGCTCGGCACCGGCGCGCCGGTGGATTCGACGGTGCCGGTCTGCAGCACGTTGAGCCCTTCGAAGATCAGCACGTCGGGTTGCTCGACGCGTTCGATGGCACCGGGGACGATGTCGTAGGCCTGGTGCGAATAGACCGGTGCGTCGACCACCTCGACGCCCGCCTTGAGCGCGGCGAGGAACTGGATCATGCGCTTGCGGTCGTAGCTCTCGGGAAAGCCCTTGCGACTCATCAACTTGCGCTCCTCCAGCACCTTGTTGGGGTGCAGGAACCCGTCGGTGGTCACCAGGGAGACGCGGGGATGGTCGGGCCAGCGGGCAAGCAGGGCGCGCAGGACGCGGGCGAAGGTGCTCTTGCCGACGGCGACGCTGCCGGCGATGGCGATGACATAAGGGCGGTGCCCGACGAGGCGGCCGAGGAACTCGTCGCGAACCCCGTTCAGCGTGCGCGCCGAGCGGAAGTGCAGGTTCAGCAGCCGCGACAGCGGCAGGTAGATCTCCTCGACGTCGGTGAGCGACAACTGCTCGTTGACGCCGCGCAGCGAGGCGAGATCGTCCTCGGATAGCGTCAGCGGCGTGTTGGACCGCAACGCCGCCCATTCGGCGCGGGTGAACGGCTCGTAGGCGGAAAATTCGTCGGAGCTGTCCGGCCGCGGGGCGGTACTGCGGCGGTCCGGATGATGGCGTCGCCCAGGCGGCTGCTTCCGGCGATCCTCCCGCCCGATCGCGTCGCCGCCCGCGGCAGCGACCGGATCGTCCCCGCCCATAGCGCCTGTGTCGCCCGATGTTTCATCCGCGACCATCGCCGCCCTCCCGAAAAACGCAATAGTGCCAGATGGAGCAACCGGCCGTTGCCACCGCCCGGCTGGCGCCCGTCAGCGCCGCATTCCGGGCGCATTCCGGGCGCATTCGGGGCCCATTCGGAGCGCATTCCGGTCGCATGCGACGCGCGAGTGCGCCCGCGGCGGGCTACAGCAGCCTGCGGGCTGCCAGGCTGCGCATCAGGTGGCTTGCGCCGTAGTTCCACGGAGGGCAGTCCTCGCAATGGCGCACCCGGTTGACCAGCCGGCCGAGGGACGGGGTCTCGATCGCGACCAGGTCGCCCACCTTGTGGGTGAATCCCTGCCCGGGCGCGTCCCGGTCCTGGATCGGCGCGAACATGGTCCCGAGGAACAGCACGAAGCCGTCCGGATAATGGTGATGGCCACCGGCTGCCGCCGACACCAGCTGCTGCGGCTTGCGGCTGATGCGGCTCATCGAGCTCGAGCCCTCCAGGCGGTAGCCTTCGGGCCCGGTCACCGTCAGCCGGATCTCCGCCGATTCGACGTCGGGCAGGCCGAAACCCTCGTCGAACAGCCGGATGAAAGGGCCCAGCGCACAGGAGGCATTGTTGTCCTTGGCCTTGCCGAGCAGCAAGGCGGAGCGGCCTTCGACATCGCGCAGGTTGACGTCGTTGCCGAGCGTCGCACCGACGATCCGCCCGTCGCTCGACACCACCACCGCGATCTCCGGCTCCGGATTGTTCCAGGTGGATGTGGACAAAATGCCGATGTCGGCGCCCGGGCCGACGGCGGACATCGGCTGCGACTTGGTGAAGATCTCGGGATCGGGACCGATGCCGACCTCGAGGTACTGCGACCAGACCCCCTTGGCGATCAGCGCCTGCTTGACCTGCATCGCCTGCGGCGAGCCCGGCACCAGCTGCGACAGGTCGGCGCCGATCAACTGGTCGATGTCCTTGCGGATCGCCGCGGCCTTTTCCGGCGATCCCTTGGCCTGCTCCTCGATCACCCGCTCGAGCAGGCTTACCACGAAAGTGACTCCCGATGCCTTGATCGCCTGCAGGTCGATCGGCGCCAGCAGCCAGGGACGCTGTCGCAGGCCGGCAGCGTCGACCGGATTGGCAGACGCCGGCGCCACCGCGGAATCGTCCAGCAGTTCCTGCAGCGAGCCGATGGGCCGGCCGGGTGCGGTGACGACGTAGGCTGCCGGATCCGGCATCTCGCAGATGTCGCGCACCGTAGGCGCCTGCGGCGACGTGATGTCGACGACGTCGCCGTCGCGCACCGTCACGACGATCGGGCCGTCGCTGGCGGGCAGCCAGGCCCGACCGAGCAGCGACGGGGGCCATGCGCCCGCCCTGGCCATGGGCGCTGCCGACGCGGCAATCTGGTTCATCCGGGTCTCCTCTTCCTCGTCGCGAGGGCGCAATGCCCTCGCAGGTTTGTGACGGCGGCCATGATACCGGCGCCGGCGGGTTCCGGCCGAGGCGGCATAATCGGCGCCACGGAGCGGTGGCGAAGGTCGATATCCATCGCCGGACTCCACCGCCGATGCCACACAGGGCGCGACCCAGGACGCGACACAGGATGCCACCGCAGGAGAGGCCATGAGGATCGAGAGCAAGCTCAACCCGCGCGACGCGCA
The DNA here is from genome assembly GCA_023412995.1 of Pseudomonadota bacterium. Taxonomy (GTDB): domain Bacteria; phylum Pseudomonadota; class Gammaproteobacteria; order Xanthomonadales; family Rhodanobacteraceae; genus Dokdonella_A. The sequence goes on along the minus strand of JAEZQS010000355.1, from coordinate 1,316 downwards.
GTTCCAGGCAAACGCGCAGGCGATGCAGGCACTGGTGGATGACCTGCGCGAGCAGATGGCGCGCGCGGCGCTGGGCGGCGGCGAGGTGGCCCGCGAGCGCCACCTGTCGCGTGGCAAGCTGCTGCCCCGCGAGCGGGTCGACATGCTGCTCGATCCGGGCACGCCGTTCCTGGAGTGCTCGCCGCTCGCCGCCCACGGCATGTATGGCGGCGACGCGCCCTGCGCCGGCCTGATCACCGGCATCGGCCGCGTCAGCGGCGTCGAATGCATGGTGGTGTGCAACGATGCCACGGTCAAGGGCGGCACCTACTATCCGATGACGGTCAAGAAGCACCTGCGCGCGCAGGAGATCGCCCGCGAGAACCATCTGCCCTGCATCTACCTGGTCGACTCCGGCGGCGCCAACCTCCCGAACCAGGACGACGTGTTCCCGGATCGCGAGCATTTCGGCCGCATCTTCTACAACCAGGCGACGATGTCGGCGATGGGCATCGCGCAGATCGCCGTGGTGATGGGCTCTTGTACCGCCGGCGGCGCCTACATGCCGGCAATGAGCGACGAGTCCGTCATCGTCAAGAACCAGGGCACGATCTTCCTCGGCGGCCCGCCGCTGGTGAAGGCCGCCATCGGCGAGATCGTGAGCGCCGAGGACCTGGGTGGCGGCGACGTGCACACGCGGCTTTCCGGCGTGGCAGACCATCTGGCGCAGAACGACGAGCACGCGCTCGCGATCGCGCGGCGCATCGTCGGCAACCTCAACCGCCGCAAGCTGGCGCAGGGGCATGCGGCCAACCAGGGGCTGGAGATCGCACCGGCCGATGCCAGGCCGCCGCGCCACGATCCGCGCGAGCTCTATGGCGTCATCCCCGCCGATACCCGCAAGCCGTACGACATCCGCGAGGTGATCGCGCGCATCGTCGACGACTCCTGGCTCGACGAATGGAAGGCGCGCTACGGCACCACCCTGGTGACCGGCTTCGCGCGGATCAGCGGCATGCCGATCGGCATCGTCGCCAACAACGGCATCCTGTTCTCGGAATCGGCGCAGAAAGGCACGCATTTCATCGAGCTGTGCTGCCAACGCAAGATCCCGCTGCTCTTCCTGCAGAACATCACCGGCTTCATGGTCGGCCGCAAGTACGAGAACGAGGGCATCGCCCGCCACGGCGCCAAGATGGTGACCGCCGTGGCCTGCGCGCAGGTGCCGAAGTTCACCATCATCCTCGGCGGCTCGTTCGGCGCCGGCAACTACGGCATGTGCGGCCGGGCCTACTCGCCGCGCTTCCTCTGGATGTGGCCCAACGCGCGGATCAGCG
>JAEZQS010000336.1 GCA_023412995.1 Pseudomonadota bacterium | reverse complement strand
CCGCTGCGCCGCTCCCACGAAAAGCCCGTGCCCTCGTAGGAGCGCTGCAAGCGCGACCGCGGGCTGGCAGGTTGCGATGCGCGTTCGATGTGCTCATCGCACGCGAAGTTTCCCGGTCGCCGCTGCGCCGCCCCCACGAAAAGCCCGTGCCCTCGTAGGAGCGCTGCAAGCGCGACCGCGGGCTGGCCGGTCGCGACGACAACCGGTTCGTTCGTCGCAAGCACGGTCTCGCGGTCGCGGCCGCGCCGCTCCCATGAAAAGCCCGTGCCGTCGTAGGAGCGCTGCAAGCGCGACCGCGGGCTGGCAGGTCACGACGCGCGTTCGATGCTCGCGCTCAGGGGGTCGCCGCGGGCTCGTTGCCGCCCGCCACGCGCCTGGCGAGCACCTCGGGCAGGCGCACCGTGGCGGCGATGGGCAGGTGGTCGGAGACGAGGTGCGGCAGGGCCCAGCGGCGTTCCACGGTGAGCGGGGCGGATACCAGGATGTGGTCGATCGCGCGGGTCGGGCGCCAGCTCGGGAAGGTGGCGGGCGGATCGTCGGCGCGCACCAGCGACGTGCGTGCGTAGAGGAGGTCGAGCTCGGCGCTGCGCGCATTGGTGTTGAGATCGCCCATCAGCACGGCGTTGGGATGGTTGCCGATCAGTTCGGCGAGGAAGCCGAGCTGGCGTGCCCGCGCGACCTGGCCGAGCGACAGGTGGGCGATCACCACCACCAGCGAGTCGGCGCCGCTGCCGAAGCGCGTCCACAGCGCGCCACGTCCCGGGATGCGGCCCGGAAGCGGGTAGTCGAGCACCTCGTCGGGCTGCCAGCGTGCGAGCAGGCCGTTGCTGGAGGTCGCCAGGCGCGACACGCGCCGGTTGGGCTGGTGGGTCCAGAACGGGAACGCGGCCGCCTCGGCGAGGTACTGCGTCTGGTTGAGGAACCCCGAACGCAGGCTCCCGGCATCGGCTTCCTGCAGGCCGACCAGGTCGAAGGCCCCAATCACCCGCGCGAGGCCGTCGAGGTTCTCGCGCTTGCCATGCGGCAGCACGTGCTTCCAGCTGTGCGTGACGTAATCGCGGTAGCGCTTCACGCTGCCGCCGGCGAGGATGTTGCAGCTCAGCAGGTTGAGGCGACGACCGGCCGCGGCGGCGGGTGCGGCGGGATCGGTGGGGAGGGAAGCCATTAGGCCTGCGAGGCTAACCAGCAGGCTGCGGTGCGGCAAGCGCGCCGCCCCGCATTGCGCGAGGGCAGTGGGCGGCGAGCCAGTTTCGCCTGGCCGCCGCCGCGGTCCTTCATTGCGTCAGCCAGCCTTGGCAGCGGAACCGGCCTTGGCGGCGTGCTCCTTCTCGACCAGCCACTTGACCAGCTCGATCAGCTGCTCGTAGCCGCCCGCGGAAGCGCCTGTCGCGCGGTACTTGCCGTTGACGACGATGCTGGGCGTGCCGTCGATGCCGTCCGCCCGCACGATGTCGCGCGCCCGCGCAAGCTTGCTTTCCACCTCGAACGAACCGGAGGCGGCGAGGAACTTCGCGCGGTCGACGCCGTGCTTGGCGTAGAAGGTGGCGAGGTCCTCGATCGAGCGCATCGGCAGGTGGTCACGATGGATCGCGTCGAACAGCGCCTGGTGGGTTTCCTTCAGCACGCCGAGCGACTGCGCGGTGTAGAAGGCGCGCGCGAACGGCTCCCACTGCGGAGTGAAGACGGCCGGCATGTAGTCGAACTCGGCGTACGCCGGCAGGGCGGCGCGCAGCTGTTCGGCATACGGCTGGAAATGCGCGCAGTGCACGCAGGCGTAGGAAAACACCTCCAGCACCTCGACCTTGTCGCCGGTCGCGGTGGGCTGCGGCGGATCGATCAGGAAATAGTTCTTGCCGGCTTCCCAGTCGGACCGGGTGGCGCCGCTTTCGGCGGCGGTGGCGGCGGTGGCCAGCAGCGCGCCGGCGAGCAGGATGGCAATACGCTTCAACATGGTCGTTCCTCGTCGGATGGGTTGCACGGCCGCGTCGCCGCTCACGGCGTCGCCTTCTCCTTCTCCAGCAGGAACAGGACCAGCGGCACGACGCGATCGACGCTGCCGGCGGACTGCGCCGTGAGGCGGTACTTGCCGTTCACCACCAGCGTGGGGGTGGAATCGACGCCGTACGCCTTCAGCTGCGCGTCGGCGCGCTTCATCTTGGTGTTGACGGCAAACGAATTGGCGGTGGCGACGACGTCTTCTGCCTTGACGCCATAGTTGGCGTAGAAACGGGCGACGTCCTCGATGGTCGGCATCGGGTTCTTCGGCCGGCGCGTGGCCGGATCGCTGATGCGCAGCGCGCCGTCGTCCTTCCACACCGCGTCGAAGGTGGCGTCATGGGTCTTGTCGGCAATGCCCAGCGACTGCGCGGTGTAGTACGCGCGCTGGAACACCGGCCAGTCCTCGTCCGGGCGGAAGGACGCCGGCAGGAACACCAGCGAGGTGCCGGCGGGCAGCGCCTGCTCGACCTTGTGCATGGTCGGCTGGAACAGGTTGCAGGCCGGGCAGGCGTAGGAAAACACCTCCACCACCTCGGCCTTGCCGTTCGAGGTCGGCTGCGGCGGTTCCACCAGGAAGTAGTGCTTGCCCTCGGTGAACGAGGTATCCCCGCCGGCCTGGCCCATCGAAATGCCCTGGCCCTGCGCCAGCGCCGCGAATCCCAAGCCGAACAGCAGCGTGCCTGCACGCTTGAACATGGCGAATCTCCCGGATCTTGTCGGTGTGCGCCCGCTGCCGCGCTGCGGCGCGGGGCGAGTGTGGGTGCGATCGGCTGAATGCGGCTGCAATCGCCGCCCTTGGATCACTTCGGGGCGGCAGTGGTTCCCGCCGTCGTCGCCGCGGTCGCCCCTGCCGTGTGCAGCCCCTCGACATACGAGGATACGGCGGCGATGTCGGCCTCGCTCATCGCCTGGGCGATGGTCGGCATGATCTGCGCGTTGATGTCGGTGCCCCAGGTGGTGCCGCCCTTCCACTCGTGCAGCTTGGCCGAGACGTAGTCGGCCCACTGGCCGGCCAGCTGCGGGAAGCCGGCACCGGCCATGCCGCGGCCGTCGGGGCCGTGGCAGGCCATGCAGGCAGGAATGCCGCGGGTGGCGTCGCCGCCGCGGTACAGCGCCTGCCCGCGCTCGAGCAGGGCCTCGTCGGCGACGCCGCTGGAGGGCTCACGGGTGGCGAAGAACGCGCCGAGGTCGTGCATGTCCTGTGCGCTGAGCGGCGCCGCGAACGGCATCATGATCGGGTTCTGGCGCTGCTGCGTCTTGAACAGCTGCAGCTGGCGGGCAATGTAGGCTTCGTTCTGGCCCGCGAGCTTGGGATACATCGCTACGCTGGAGCTGCCGCCCATGCCGTGGCAGGCACTGCACACGGCAGCCTTGCCCTCGCCGGCGCTGGCGTCGCCGAACAGCGGGCCGTGCATCGCGGCGGTCGCGGGTTCCGGCGGTGCGGCCGCAGCGCCCGTGTCATTCGAGGCCGAGGTGGCAGGTGCGGACGTTGCCGGCGCGGCGGCCTGGGAGGGTTCCGAGGGCGCCTGCTGGCGCGCCGCGTCGCTGGCCGGCGCGGTGGCGG
>JAEZQS010000321.1 GCA_023412995.1 Pseudomonadota bacterium | reverse complement strand
GACGCACGCAGCGTCCGGCGTTTCCGTTGGCGCACTCGCACAGATTGCGCGAACGGCGCACCCGCGCCGTCAGAGCATGTAGTACATCTGGTACTCGAGCGGATGCGTCGCGGCGCGGAAGCGCGTCACTTCCTGCATCTTCACCTGGATGTAGGCGTCGATGAAGTCGTCGGAGAAGACGCCGCCGGCCTTGAGGAAGGCGCGGTCCTTGTCGAGGGCTTCCAGCGCCTGGTCGAGCGCGTGGCACACGGTCGGGATGTTCTTTTCCTCTTCCGGCGGCAGGTCGTAGAGGTCCTTGTCGGCCGGCGCGCCGGGATCGATCTTGTTCAAGATGCCGTCGAGCCCCGCCATCATCAGGGCCGTGAAGGTGAGATAGCCCGACTGCATCGGGTCGGGGAAGCGCACCTCGATGCGGCGCGCCTTGGCGCTGTGCACGAACGGGATGCGGCAGCTCGCCGAGCGGTTGCGCGCGGAGTAGGCCAGCATCACCGGCGCCTCGAAGTGCGGCACCAGGCGCTTGTAGCTGTTGGTGGTCGAGTTGGCGAAGGCGTTGATGGCGCGCGCGTGCTTGAAGATGCCGCCGATGTAGTGCAGCGCGGTCTGCGACAGGCCGCCGTAGAGGTCGCCTGCGAACAGGTTCTGCCCGTTCTTCGCCAGCGACTGGTGCACGTGCATCCCCGAGCCGTTGTCGCCGACCAGCGGCTTGGGCATGAAGGTCACGGTCTTGCCGTTGCGGTGGGCGACGTTGCGGATGACGTACTTGGTCGTCATCAGTTCGTCGGCCTTGCGCACGAGGGTGTTGAAGCGCGCGCCGATCTCGCACTGGCCGGCCGTCGCCACCTCGTGGTGGTGCACCTCGACCGTGATCCCCACCGCTTCGAGCACCTTGCACATCTCGCTGCGAAGGTCCTGGAAGGAATCGCCCGGCGGCACCGGGAAGTAGCCGCCCTTGACCCCGGGACGGTAGCCCGAATTGCCGCCCTCGATGTGCGCCCCGCTCGACCACGCCGCTTCCTCCGAGTCGATCTCGTAGGAGACGTGGCCCATGTCGTTGCGGAAGCGCACGCCATCGAAGATGAAGAACTCGGGCTCCGGGCCGAAGAAGGCGGTGTCGGCGATGCCGGTGGACTTTAGGTAGGCCTCGCCGCGGCGCGCGATCGAGCGCGGGTCGCGCGAATAGGCCTGCATGGTGCTCGGTTCCAGCACGTCGCACTGCAGCAGCAGCGTGCGGTCGGCCATGAAGGGGTCCAGCACCGCGGTGGCCGGATCGGGCAGCAGCACCATGTCCGATTCGTTGATGCCCTTCCAGCCGGTGATCGAGGAGCCATCGAACATGCGCCCGTCCTCGAACAGCGACTCGTCCACGGAATGCGCGGGGTAGGTGATGTGGTGCTGCACGCCGAGCATGTCGGCGAAGCGCAGGTCGACGAACTCGACCTCCTTTTCCTTCATCAACGCGAGGACGTCCTGGGCAGTCATGGCGGGCTCCGGTGGCGGGGGTGGCAAAAGGATGTGGGCAACGGAGCAAGCGCCGTGCCATTCGCGGAGCGCGGCCCGGCCTGGGCGCCGGCACCGGAGTGCACCATGCTTGTGCTTGTGTACGGCCCTGACGCACCGGTCTGGTGCGTCGAATCGGACGTCGGGCTGCCGGGGTCCCGGCAGGGGACCCGTACAATGCGCCGGCCCCGGCGGGGCACCCGTCTTCCGAGGCCACTGCCGCATGACCGACATCCTTGCTCCCATCCTGCTCGGCATCATCGAGGGCATCACCGAGTTCCTGCCCATTTCCAGCACCGGCCACCTGCTGATCGCCGAGCAGTGGCTGGGCGCGCGCTCGGACCTGTTCAACATCGTCATCCAGGCCGGCGCGATCCTCGCCGTGACGCTGATCTACCGCGCGCGGCTGTGGCAACTCGCGACCGGGCTGGGGCAGAAGGAAAACCGCGATTACGCGCTCAAGCTGGCACTCGCCTTCGGCCTGACCAGCGTGCTGGGGTTCGTGGCGGTGAAGCTCGGCTTCTCGCTGCCAGACACCGTCGAGCCGATTGCCTGGGCGCTGATCCTCGGCGGCGTCTGGATGCTGGCAGCCGAATGGCTGGCGGCAAGGAAGCCCGACTGCGCCATCGTCAGCTGGCGCGTGGCGGTGCTGGTCGGCATCGCGCAGGTGGTTGCCGGCGTCTTCCCCGGCACCTCGCGGTCGGCCGCGACCATCTTCGTTGCGCTGCTCGCCGGCACCAGCAACCGCGCCGCGGCCACCGAGTTCGCCTTCCTCGTGGGCATCCCGACCATGTTCGCCGCCAGCGCCTACGAGCTGCTGCGCGGCTGGCAGCGCGGCGGCACGCACGAGGACTGGAGCGCCCTCGCGATCGCCTTCACCGTTTCGCTGCTGACCGCCTTCGTCGCCATCAAGTGGCTGCTCGGCTACATCCGCAGCCACCGCTTCACGCCGTTCGCGATCTACCGCATCGTGCTCGGCATCGCGCTGCTGGCGTGGTCTGCGAGTTGAGATTCCCGGCGGCAAACGGGGACGCGAAGGAACGCGAAAGCGGAACACGGAACACACCGAACAAGCGGAAGGGAAGCAGAATCCATGTAGGAGGGCGCAGCCACGACCGCGCAAACCGCACATGCGCCGAGGGTATCGGATTGGGAGTCGCGACCACCCACCCCGCGGTCGCGCTTGCAGCACCCCTACAACAGCGCCAGCTTTTCGTAGGAGCGGCGCAGCCGCGACCGCGAAACCGCACACGCGACGAAGGTATCGGATTTTGCGTCCGACCGCCCACCCCGCGGTCGCGCTTGCAGCGCGCCTACGGATATCGTCAGCTGGTCGCGTGCGGGACCCTGGGCATAGCGAGGTGGATGGTGACGTTGTCGATCACGATGGGCCCGTGCGTCAACGACACCAGACTGGTCAGCGCGCACCCACTCGACAAGCTGACCATCCTTGGCAACTCCGCCGCCACGCCTGAAGCAAGCGGCAGGCCGACCAGCGCAGCCGACACGCACGCCACCAGCATCCGCAGGCGCCGCGCAGATGGTCCGCTGTTCCCGTCCGCATGGTCGTTCCCTTGCGGGTTTGCACAGGACGCGGTTCACCCGCCAGCCCGGTGACGGGGTGTACCCCGCCCTACACGCCCGCCGCGCGGTTGAAGTCGCCGATGCCTGCGGTCAGGGCGGCGACGGCTTCGCATTCGATCGGAGTCATGTACGGGTTCCAGGTATCGAGCAGAACGACCACGCGAGTCTCGCTGCTGCGGTTCCACGCCTCGTGTTCGAACGTGTCGTCGAAGCTGAAACAGCGGCCTTCCTGCCAGCGCTGCAGATGGCCGCTGACGTGGAGTGCGAGATCGCCTTCGGGAACCACCAACGGCAGGTGGGTGACCACGCGCGTGTTGGTGACGCCGCGGTGGGGAAGGATGTGCGAGCCGGGTGTCAGGACGGAAAAGCACGCTTCCGGCGCGTGATCGCGGATGCGGCAGAGCGGCACCGCATCCAGCGCCTCCATGGTGCGCGGGCAGCGTGCGGCATTGGCGTCGTTGCGCACGCCGTGGCGATGGAAGAAGAACGCGTTCCAGGCCGGCGTGCCATTCTCGCTGCGCAGCAGGTCCTTCAGCTGCGCGTGGTCCTCGACATGGCCGAGAAAGGGTTCGAAGCCCTGATCGGCCGCGAGCACGGAAAGCATTTCGGCGCGAATGGTGTCGGTCTGCGCTTCCAGCGCCGCGTACCACGGGAACAGCGTGCGATCGAACACGCGCGGGGCGGGGAGATCGGGCAGATAGAGGAATTTGGGCCGCTGCGCGGGATCCGGGAAATCGGCGCGCAGGCTGCCCAGATGGATCGCCAGGCACTTCTCCACGCGTGCCAGCGCCGCGCCGCCGTAGCGCTCGCGCAGGGGATCCAGCAGCGCACGGAACAGCACCGGCCGGCCGGCACCGACCACGCGCATCGCCTGTTTGACCAGCGGGCGCAGCGGCGGTGGCGTGCTCGCATCGCCGAGCCACTCGCCGCGTTCCTGCGCCGCCATGATGGCGCCGAAGAACGCCGGCAGCGCCTCGTGCACGCGCCCCATGGCGCCGAGCGCCTCGCCCAGGCGCAGGCGCGCGACGTAGAGCTGCGGATCCCGCCGCAGCGCTTCGGCCAGCGTCGCGCAGGCTTCGGCCAGCATGCCCCGTTCGCGCTGCAGCACGCCGAGGTTGGCGAGCGTGGTGGCATCGCCCGGGTGCACCGCTCGCGCCTGCTGCAGCAATGCGAGCGCCTCGTCCGCGCGCCCCGCGCCGTGCGCTCGGAGGGCGAGGAAGTTCAGCGCGTCGGCGTCGGCCGGGTCGTCGCGCAGCAAGGCGTCGAACGCGCGCGCGGCCTCGTCCATGCGACCCTGCGCCGCAAGCGCCAGTGCCCGTGCGCGATGCGCCGTGCGGTCGCCGGTGACGCTGCCGGTAAGGGTGCCGGTCACGGCAAGCTAGCGCCGCAACGCCGCATTGAGGGTGTAGGTGCCCGTCAGCTCGGCCTCGGCGAGGACGTGGCCGGACATGGCCGCGCGCAATTCCTGCAGCGTGAACCCGGGCGCGAGGCCGAGCGAGGCCACGTCCAGCGCATGCACCCGGAAGTGGTAGTGGTGCAGGCGGTCGTCGTTCCATGGCGGGCAGGGACCGTCGTAGCCGCGGTAATCGCCAGCCATGTCCGGATCGCCGGCGAAGTAGCCGCTGTAGTCGTTGCGCCCCTGCACGGAACCGGGCGGACCCGGTGGCTGCTGCTTGCCGTGCGGCACCACGCCCTCGCCGCAGCTACCGGCCGCCAGCTCATGGCACTCGCGCGGGATGTCGGCCATCAGCCAGTGCACGAAGTCGGTGCGCGGCATCGACGCAGGCAGGTGGCGGTCGTCGCGGTTGGCATCGGTGCCGTCGGTCGGCACGTCGGTGTCGATGCAGGTGAGCACGAAGGAGCGGGTGCCTTCGGGCACCTGGCGCCAGGCGAGGTGCGGACTGCGGTTGGCGGAGAACTCGCACGGCGAACCGGCACCGGGGCGGCCGAACGCGCAGGCGTCGGGAATGGGTTGCATGGCGTGGATGTCGTCGCTGGCAAGCTGCATCGTCCTACCTCCTGGCGGGTGGCGCCGCGGGCGCCTGGTACGTGATCCGGTACACCGCGCCGGCCATGTCGTCGGACACCAGCAGCGCGCCATCGGGCATCACCAGCACGTCGGCGGGACGGCCGTCGGCCTGTTCGTCCTGCTGGAAGCCGTCCACCAGCACGTCCTCGCCCAGCACGCGGTGGCCGTCCAGGCGTACCGCGACGACGCGGTAACCGGACTTCTTCGTGCGGTTCCACGAGCCGTGCTCGGCAATGATGGCCGCCCCACGCCAGCGCGGCGGGAACAGGGTGCCGTCGTAGAAACGCATGCCGAGCGCCGCCACGTGCGCCCCCAGCTTCGCCACCGGCGCCACATAGTTCGCGCAGGACGTGCCGCGCCCGAACTCGGGATCGGGCAGGTCGCCCTGGTGGCAATGGGGGAACCCGAAATGCTGCCCTGCGCGCGTGATGCGGTTGAGCTCGTCGCTCGGCACGTCGTCACCGAGCAGGTCGCGCCCGTTGTCGGTGAACCACAGCTGCCCGGTGCCGGGCTGCCAGTCGAAACCGACGGTGTTGCGGATGCCGTAGGCGACATCCCGCGGGTCGCTGCCGTCGGCCTTCATGCTGACCAGCTTGGCGTAGTCCCTGCCCTTGTCGCAGACGTTGCAAGGCGCGCCGATCGGCACGTAGAGACGGCCATCGGGGCCGAAGGCGATGAATTTCCAGCCGTGGTGGGTCTCGTCCGGCAACTGGTCGGTGACCAGTGCGGGCTTCGGCGGATGATCCAGCTGCTTCGTGATGTCGCGCAGCACCAGGATGCGCCCGATCGCGCCGATGTAGAGGTCGCCGTCGTGGAACGCGACGCCGGTCGGCAGGCGCAGGCCGCCGGCCAGCGTGCGAACGCGCTCGGCGTGGCCGTCGCCGTCGGCATCCGTCAGCGCATAGACCTTGCCGGCGTCGTTGGAGCCGACATAGACGGTGCCGTCGTCGCCGAGCGCCATCTGGCGCGCGGCGGGTACGGGCGCGGCATAGACCGCAATGGAGAACCCGGGCGGCAACGCCAGGCGTGCCAGCGGCACGGCCGCCGCACAGGGCGCCGCGGCCAGCAGGGTGGCGAGCAGGACGACCAGGCGCATTGGCGGCTCCTCAGTGCAGGCGCCGGAACGGCTCGGCGAGGACCTCACGATACGCCTGCCAGTGCCCGGCCGGATACCGCACCGGCAGGCCACCGAGCCCCAGGCGCATGGCAGCGAACTGCGTGCCGGGGCGCAGCTCGTCCAGCCCGAGGAATGCCGCCAGTGCGGCGCCGTTGCCTTCCGGGTCGTCCAGCAGCGGATCGGCCGCGACCACCAGGCGGCGCGGATCGTCCAGCTCGCTGCCGAAGGCGAGGTGGTGGCGCGCACGGGCGAGCCAGTCGGCGGCTTCCAGCGGATCGCCGCAGGGAAAGCCGGCGGCCCAGCCGAAGCCCAGCCAGTTGAGCAGGGCGTCGCGCGGATCGCGTTCGACGATGACCAGCCGCGTGCCCGGCATGGCCCGCCGCACCAGCGCCAGCAGGTGCGCGTCCCAGCGTGGCAGCCAGTCCACCACGGTGCGGCCCTGCCCGATTCCCGCGGCGCGCAGTGGCGCCAGCCAGCGATCGCGCAGGGCCGCGCGCAGGCCGGCGTCGAGCTCGCCGGCATACAGCGGGAAGCGCGGGGCGGTGAAGTCGTCCACCCGCACGGCGGCAGCGGCGCGGTCGCGCAGCACGGCGAGTCCCGGCTGGTCGGCTAGCAGGGCGGCGACGCGCTCGACGCCGCTGCCCGGCGTTCCCAGCAGCAGCACCGGCGCATCCGGCCACGGCTCGCCGGCCGGCTCGGCCAGGGCCTCGACGAGGGCGGGATTGGGTTCCTGCAGCGGTGGCATCGCACGGCTGGTGCCGCGCTGCGCCTCGGCGAAGCACGCCACCGCCTGCTCCACCTCGCCGGCACGGTCGTGCAGGCGGCCGAGGTAGTTCTGCTGCAGGCGGTGCTGGCCGATCGTCGGCTGGTTGGCGGCCAGAACATCGAGCGCCGCGCGCGCGTCGGCGTCGGCGCCGGAATGCAGCAGCGCGCGGATGCGGATCAGCTGCATCTCGTTGTCCTCGCGCGCGCGCAGCACCAGTTCGGCATGCGCCTGCGCCGCGCCCAACTCGCCGAGGTATTCGGCGGTGATGGCGAAGCGGCTGCGCGCGAAGAGGTTGGCGGGGTCGCGTTCGAGCAGTTCCTTCCACGCGACGGCGGCTTCCGGCAACCGGCCCGCCACCATCAGCAGGTCCGCGCGCGCGGCGCGCAGGTTGTCGTCGTCCGGCTCGAGCGCGAGGCAGGCGTCGTAGGCCTCGACCGCCTCGGCCATACGGCCGAGCTGGCCGAGCGTCCAGGCCAGCGCGCGCGCCACTGCCGTATCGGTGGGTGCCTGGGCCAGTGCCGCCTGGTAGGCCGCTGCCGCTTCGGCGAGGCGCCCCTCCGCGCGCGCGATGTCGGCCAGCGCCACGCGCGCGATGCGGCCGAACTCGGCGTCGTCCTGCAGCGCGCGGTATTCCTCCGCCGCCTCGGCCGTGCGTTTTTCGCGGATCAGCAGGGAACCCAGCAGGTGGCGTGCCTGCGGCAGCCCGGGGCGCAGCCGCAGCGCATTGCGCAGGGCGGTTTCGGCGAACGCGGTGGTGCCCTTGGCCAGGAACGCGCGACCGAGCAGCAGCTGGATCATGGCATCGCCCGCCGCCAGTTCGGCGGCGCGCGCCAGGTAGCGCAAGGCGCCATCGGCGTCGCCGCGCTCGAGCAGCAGCGCACCCAGTCCCGCCAGCGCGTGCGGCTCCTCGCCGGCACGCAGCGCGATGCGGAAATGCTGTTCGGCCACTTCGCGCTCGTTGCGCATCAACGCGATCTGGCCGAGGCCGGCGTGCGCGCCGCTCAGGTTCGGATCGAGCGTCAGCGCGCGATGGAAGCCGCGGCGGGCGTCCTCGTGGTTGCCGCTGCGGAAATGCAGCGAGGCCAGGCTGAGCTCGACGCCGGGGTCGTCCGGCGCCAGCGCATGCGCGCGCTCCAGCAGGCGTGCGCCTTCGGCGAAGTCGCCGCGCTGGTAGCGCAGCATGCCGAGCAGGTGCAACGCATCGGCGTCGTCGGGCTGGGTGGCGAGGTGGGCGCGATAGCCTTGTTCGGCTTCGTCGAACCGGCCTTGCCGGTGCAGGGCAATGCAATCCTTGAGCATCGGGCGTCGTGGTGGACCAGGGAAAGTGCGGCGCGGTCGCGCGGCAGGCGAAGTATGCCGCATCGGGCCGTGCTAGGCTTTCGCGCCACCCTGCACCGCCCCTTCGAAACGACCGACGACGACGTGCCGCCCAGCCAGGATCTGGTCACCCTGCTCCGCGCCCGCACGCCCCTGCTGGTCATCGAATCGGCAGAGGAAAAACGCGTCGTCGAGGGCTTCCGCCACGCCATGGCGCAGGTGCTGCGCCCGCTCTGGCGCTGGAGCATCACCGCGGGCCTGCAACGGCTGGACCTGGACCTCGGCGAGGAATCGCAGGGACCGCCGGACGCCAGCATGACGCTGCAGGCGATCCGCGAGCAGGCGGAGCCGGGCGTCTTCCTGCTGCTCGATTTCCAGCCGTACCTGCGCTACACGATGACACTGCGCCTGCTGCGCGAGATCGTGTTGCGCGAGGGCTCGGCAGAACACACCCTGGTGCTGGTCGGCGCGGCGCTGGACCTGCCGCCCGAACTGGCTGCCGCGGCAACGCGGTTCGCCTTTGCCCCGCCCGATGCCGAGGCACTGGCCGCGCTGGTGCGCGAGGAGGCCTTCGCGTGGTCGCGCGAACACGGCCGGCGGGTGGAGGTGGACGCGGACGTCGCGCGCACCATCGTGCGCAACCTTGCGGGCCTGACCCTCGCCGACGCCCGCCGCATCGTGCGCAAGCTGGTGCACGACGACGGCGCGCTGACGCCGGCCGACCTGCCCGAGCTGGCGCGCGCCAAGGTGGCCCTGCTCGACCGCCACGGCCTGCTGCACTTCGAATACGAGACCGCGCAGTTCGCCGGCGTCGCGGGGCTTGCGCGGCTCAAGCGCTGGGTCGCGCAGCGCAAGCCGGCCTTCACCGGCGAGAAGCTGCCCGTGAAGCTCGATCCGCCGCGCGGGGTGCTGCTGCTGGGCGTGCAGGGTTGCGGCAAGAGTCTCGCCGCGAAAGCCATGGCGGGCGGATTCGGCGTGCCGCTGCTGCGCCTGGACATCGGCACGCTCTACAACAAGTACCACGGCGAAACCGAGCGCAACCTGCGCGAGGCCCTGCGCGTCGCCGAGCTGCTGGCGCCCTGCGTGCTGTGGATCGACGAGATCGAAAAGGCGCTGTCGACCTCGGGCGCCGACGACGGCGTGTCGCGGCGCGTGCTCGGCTACCTCCTCACCTGGATGGCCGAGCGCAGCGCGCCGGTGTTCCTGGTCGCCACTGCCAATGACGTGCAGCAGCTGCCGGCCGAACTGCTGCGCAAGGGCCGCTTCGACGAAACCTTCTTCGTCGACCTGCCCGATGCCGCCACCCGCGCCGACATCTTCCGCCTGCACCTGGCCCGCCGCGACCTCGACCCCGCTCGCTACGACCTCGTCGCGCTGGCCGCGGCGAGCGACGGCTTTTCCGGCGCCGAGATCGAGCAGGCCGTGGTCGCCGCGCTGTACGCCGCCGCCGCCGACGGCCGTCGCGCTCCAACGCAGGCCCAGCTCGCATCGGAAATCGAAGGCACCCGCCCGCTGTCCGTGCTGATGGCCGAAAAAGTCGCCGCCCTGCGCGCCTGGGCGAGCGGGCGCACGGTGCCGGCGGATTAGCGGTGCTCGCGGGCTTCGTGTTCTCCGTGGTTCAGTCGTTCCGCGCCGCCGCCGCGTCGCCCGCGAGATGCCAGCGCATGCGCGCAGCAATGTAGTCGCCGGTGAAGCGGCGCAGCGACGTGCTTTCCAGGAAGCCGCAATGGCCACCGTGGGCGGCGATGTCGAGCTCCACCTGCGGTGGCAGCTCGAGGGCGTGGAAGTCGGCGATCGGGATCACCGGGTCGTCGGCGGCGGTCAGGATGGTGGCGGGAACGCGCAGCCCGCGCAGCGCCGCCGCGGCAATGGAGTAGCCCTCGAGGTAGGCCTCCAGCGATCCATACGCCGTGTGGCGCAGGACCAGCGCTCGGGTGAGGCCGCGCAGGTCCTGGCGGAGGTCCGCGGCCGTGAACCACTCCGTTGACGGGAACGCCGCGCGTTTCCGGCGCAGCGAGCGGCGCCACTTGTGGAGGAAGTAACGCTGGTAGAACCACGGCGCGCCTTCGAGCCCGAACAGGCCCGCCGCCGGACTGACGATGGGACAGACCGCGAGCGCGTAATCGAGTGGCACGCCGGCCGCGGGTGCATGCAGCGCCACGCGGAGCGCGAAGTTTCCACCCAGCGAAAAGCCTGCGACGGCCAGCCGCGGCGGTGCCAGCTCGCGTGCGATGGCCGCGATCGCGCCGACCACTTCGTCGAGCCGGCAGGAATGGAACAGGTCGTGGTTGAGGTGGTGGGTGTCGCCGTGGTCGCGGAAGTTGAGGCGGAACACGTCGAACCCTTCCGCCAGCAGCCGCGCCGCTGTTTCCAGCACGTAGCCCGAGCGCACGCTGCCTTCCCATCCATGCAGCAGCACCACCAGCCCGCGCGAAGGGGCCGCCGTGGTCGTGGTGTGGAAGCCCTGCAGGCGGACGCCCTCGCCGCAGTCCAGCAGGTGCTCGCGCGCGCGCCGTTCGACGCTCGCCCGTTCCGCGGGGCGCAGCCAGCGGCGCAGGCCGCTCGAACCCAGCAGCGACTGCAGGTGCGGGT
>JAEZQS010000282.1 GCA_023412995.1 Pseudomonadota bacterium | reverse complement strand
GGTGAAAGCAGCAGCGGGCGCTCGCCCTGCACGAGTCGCGCGAGGGCCGCGGCGACCTCGATCGCGGGCACGTTGCGCTCCTGCTCGAACTGCTCCACCAGTTGGCGGAACGGCCCGAGGTCGTCGGCGGCGAGCGCGCTGTCGATGCGCTCCTTGAAGCGCGTGATGCGGCGATCGTTCACGGCTTCCACCGACGGCAGGCGCATCTCCTCGATCGGCTGGCGCGTCGCGCGCTCGATCGCCTGCAGCAGGCGCTTCTCGCGCGGGGCAACGAACAGGATGGCCTCGCCGCTGCGCCCGGCACGGCCAGTGCGGCCGATGCGGTGCACGTAGGCCTCGGTGTCGGTCGGGATGTCGAAGTTGAGCACGTGGCTGATGCGCTCGACGTCGAGCCCGCGCGCGGCGACGTCGGTCGCCACCAGGATGTCGATGCGCCCGTCCTTGAGCTGCTGGATGGTGCGCTCGCGTTGCGCCTGCACCATGTCGCCGTTGATGGCCACGGCGGCGAACCCGCGTGCCTGCAGCTTCTGCGCGAGTTCCTCGGTGGACTGGCGCGTGCGCGTGAACACCAGCATGGCGTCGAACGGCTCCGCCTCGAGGATGCGCGTCAGGGCATCGAGCTTCTGCACGCCGCTGACGTACCAGTAGCGCTGGCGGATGTTGGTCGCGGTGGCGGTCTTCGCCTTGATCGCGATCTCGACCGGGTCCCGCAGGTGCGCCTGCGCGATGCGCCGGATCGGCGCCGGCATCGTCGCCGAGAAAAGCGCGACCTGCCGCTCGGGCGGGATCTTCTCCAGCACCGCCTCGACGTCGTCGATGAAGCCCATGCGGAGCATCTCGTCGGCTTCGTCGAGCACCAGCGTGGTGAGCGTCGAAAGGTCGAGCGAGCCGCGCGTGAGGTGGTCGATCACGCGCCCCGGCGTGCCGACGACGACCTGCGCGCCGCGCTTGAGCCCGCTGAGCTGCGGGCCGTAGCTCTGGCCGCCGTAGATCGGCAGCACGTGGAAGCCCGGCAGCTTCGATGCGTAACGCTGGAACGCCTCCGCCACCTGGATCGCCAGTTCGCGCGTCGGCGCCAGCACCAGCGCCTGCGGCTTGCTGCGCGAAAGATCCAGGCGCGAGAGGATCGGCAGCGCGAACGCCGCCGTCTTGCCAGTGCCGGTCTGTGCCTGGCCCAGCACGTCCCGTCCGGCCAGCAGCGGCGGGATGGTCGCCGCCTGGATCGGCGACGGCGTTTCGTAACCGACCTCGGCCAGCGCCTGCAGCAGCGGCTCGGACAGGCCGAGCTGGCGGAAGGGCGGGAGGCCAAGGCTGGGTTCGGGGGTGGGGTCGGACATGCGCGGTGGCCGGTTGGCGGGAGGCGAGTCTAGCCGCTGCAAGCTGAAGCCGTGGTTTCCGGCGTGGCTTGCGCCCCGGCGTCCACCGCCCTGAATGGGGGCGAACGCCATCCGCCCGGCATCCGCTGCGCGCGGACAGTGCCGCAAGAATGTGCCTATACTGGGCCGCGCCACTGGTGGCGCACGCCGACCGAGGTCGCTCCCACTTGGCTACAACGCCGCAGCGCGCGAAGCCGCGCAAGACCGCAACAACGAAGGCCGCCAAGGCTCCCGCCACGCGCAAGACCGCTGCCGGCAAGGCGGCGATGGCGAAGGGCCCGGCAGCTCCGGCCACGAAGAAGACCCCGCGCAAGACATCGGCCGGAAAACCGGCCACGCCGCGCGCGCCGCGCAAGGCGGCCCCGGCGAAGGGCGCGGCAACGAAGACGCGATCCGCCGCGGCGAAGGCGCCGGCGACGAAATCCGCGCGCCGGCCCAGGGTGGCGCGCCTCGCGTCGCCCGAAGCGCAACTGCGCAAGCTCGTGATCGATGCGCTGGAAGACCTCAAGGCGCGTGACGTGCAGGAAATCGACGTGCGCGGCAAGAGCAGCGTGACCGACCTGCTGGTGGTCGCCAGCGGCACGTCCTCCCGCCACGTGAAGTCGATCGCCGACGAAGTGGTGAAGAAAGCCAAGCAGGCCGGCACGCCGCCGATCGGCGTCGAGGGCCAGCGCGAAGCCGAATGGGTGCTGGTGGACCTCGGCGACGTGATCGTCCACGTGATGCTGCCGCGCACCCGCGAGTTCTACGGCCTCGAACGCCTGTGGACCGTCGGCGACGAGATGCCGGAAGCACTGGCGGGGTAGAGCCGGGATTGGGGATTCGGGAGCGGGGATCGGGATTCACCCGGATCCCCACCCTCTTTCCCGCACGCAGGGGAGCGCGCGCCGTCCGTGATCCGGTGTGGCGCAGGTCCGCGGTTTCCCGTCCTTCTCCTGCGATGCGGGGACACGTGGCACGAAGTGCCGGATGGAGGCGCTCTTCGCACGCATCTCCGCGCTTGATCCAGGGCAGCGGCCGGCACGGCGGTATCCTGCCCGTTACGCCGCCATCCCGTCAGCGCATGCGCTTCCCATGAAAGTCCGCCTCGTCTCCGTCGGCGAACGCATGCCCGCCTGGGTTGCAGAGGGCTTCGCCGAATACCGCAAGCGCCTCTCGCGCGAACTGCCGCTGGAACTGCTCGAGATCCCGCTGGGCGCGCGCGGCAGGGGCCGTGACGACGCGCGCGCGATTGCCGACGAAGGCGCGGCCGTGCTTGCCGCGCTGCCCAGGGACTGCCACGTCATCGCGCTCGACGGCGGCGGCACTCCATGGTCCAGCGAACAACTCGCGACGCAGCTTGCCGGCTGGCGCATGGCCGGCCGCGACCTCGCGATCCTCATCGGCGGCCCTGACGGCCACGCCCCCGCGGTGCTGGAGCGCGCAGACCAGCGCTGGTCGCTCGGCCCGCTCACGCTGCCGCACATGCTGGTCCGGCTGGTGGTGGCCGAGCAGCTCTATCGCGCGGCGATGATCGTGGCGGGGCATCCGTACCACCGGGGTTGAGTGACTCCGGTCCACGCGCGCGGGGTGTCACCCCGCCGCCTTCACCACGGTGAACTGCCCGCTCGCCTCCAGGTACATGCGGTAGACCTGTTCGGGTTTCTCTAGTCCCTTGTTGCGCAGGGCGGCGAGGAGTTCGTCGTTTGTGATGTACTGGCGGCGCAGGTTGCGGGTGATCACGCGGCCGTTGCGGATGAGGCAGAGCGGCGGTGGGTCGGTGAAGCGTGCGATCAGCGGCACGTGGTAGGCGAGGGCGTCGAGCAGGAAATTCCAGCCGGCGAGGGTCGCGATGACGGCGGCCGAGTCGGCGACGGTCTTGCCATCGCCGATCATGCCGTTCTGCGCGGCGTCGCCGAGCAGGACGATGAAGAGGAGATCGGCGACTCCGGCGCTGCCGGCGTCGCGCCGCAGGAAGAAGCGGAAGATGAAGAACAGGAACCAGTAGATCAGTGTGCCGCGGACGAGAAGCTCGAGCGGCGAAAGGGTGAACTGGAACAGGGCGTCCATGGCAGGTCTCCGCGTGGCCTGCCACAAGCCAATAGCTCCGGGCGGATGAACGGGAACCGCAGAGCCCGCTCGCGGTGAGGCTGCCGTTGCTCGGCCCGTGCGCCGTCCGTCGGCGCTCTGCGCATCGGGTTGCAAGCGCAGTGTCTCCAATGATGCCGGGCGGTACTTCCCGCTGCCCATGGCCATTGCCAGCGAACGCAGCGAAGAAGGGCGCCACTTAGGGCGGTTCTGTAGGAGGGACTTCAGTCCCGATCGGCGATCGATGCAGAAGCATCGCGGCTGAAGCCGCTCCCACTGGAGCTTTGGCTCTGTGGGAGGGACTTCAGTCCCGATGGGCGACCGATGCAGGAGCATCGCGGCTGAAGCCGCTCCCACAGGAGCGGCTTTGCATGTATGGAATGGCACCCTGGTGGACAGTTCTGTGGGAGGGACTTCAGTCCCGATGGGCCGGTGCAGGAGCATCGCGGCTGAAGCCGCTCCCACGGGGGGCATTGCGGCGCAACCGCTGTTCGCTTTCAGTAGCCGCTTGCTGGTGGCTCGTCGCCGAGCTTCACGCCGTTGCGCCAGGTGTTGAAGCAGAGCGGGTGGGTGTAGAGGGAGGGGCCATCGACGCTGCTGTAGGTGATGTCGTCGGCGCCGCACCCTTTTCCGGTTCGAGTGCGGCCCTGGCGCGCAGGCGTTTGGCGATCTCGTGGTCGGCGCAGGGCGTGTCGCCGCTCGCGCCGAGCCCGCCCACGCGCGTCTTGCCGCGGTACAGCGGCACCCCGCCGCCGAAGGTGATGGTGCCGGCGCAGACCTGGCCGATGCCGGTGGCATCGTGCGGTGCGCCGAGGCAGCGGCTGTCGAGAGGGTTTCCGTTGGCGGCGCCGAACAGCGAATGGCCCGGCTGGCTCATGGTGTAGAGTCGCGCGGTCGACACGGCGGGTAATCATGCCATCCAGTGCTGCCCGCAACGCCGCGTCCTCGCGCCGGACACCCATGGCGATCCCGAACGTCATCGGCGCCGTCGCGAGCCCGCTCGGGCGCGCGATGCGCATGGCCAGCGGCGACTGCTCGCGCTGCGCGAAATAACCCGCCAGCGGTCCCCACGCAATGGCGACGTCCACCTCGCCCTCCGCCACGGCATCGATCAGGTCGCGCGGCGGGTCCGGGCGCGAGTAGTCGCCATAGATGCTGTAGCCGCGGAGGTTGCCGACGATGCCGTGCGCGGCCAGCGCCTGCGCGGGCGGCACGTTGGCGTAGTCGTCGCCAATCGTGTGCACGCCGATGCGCAGCTGCGCCAGGCGGGGATCGTCGAAGGAATCGATGTCCAGATGGCGGTCCGGGCGCGTCACGAAGACGTAGGAAGAGCGGTAATAGGGCAGGGTCGTCGCCGCCATCCCGTAATGCACGGGCACGCCGATGATGTCGTCGCACCGTCCGCTGGCGAGCGTGTTGCGCACGAAGCCGCGCCGCTGCGGGAACCAGGTATAGGAGACGGTCTTGCCGAGTTCGCCTGCGACCAGGGTCGCCAGTGCATTCTCGAAGCCTTCGCCGGCGCGGTTGGAGAAGGGCAGGTTGTTGGGATCGGCGCACACGCGCAAGGTATTGGCTGCACTGCCCGCTGTGATCGGCGGCGGTGCCGAAGGCGCGGCGAGGCCCGTCGCGTGCCGCGTTGCGCAGCCGCCGGCCAGCAGGACGGGAACCAGCAGGGGCCAGGCAGCGTCCCGCCAGCGCCAGCCGCGCGGCGCGCGACCATGGGCGCGTCCGGCGCGCGGGATCAGAATCCGAACACATAAAGGGTGTCCCCGGCGCCGGTGTACTTCTTGATCACGGCCATCGCGCCGGCCACGCCGAGCGCGGCATAGGGATCGTCGGCAGAGATGGTGGGGAACGCGACGGCGCCCATCCAGCCGCCGACGCCGGCATAGACCGCGACGTACTGCTTGCCGTCGGGACCGAGTAGGTCATCGGGCTGCCGACGATTCCCGAGCCGAGCTTGGCCTGCCACAGCTGCTCGCCGGTGCGCGCATCGAGCGCGCGGAACCAGCCATCCATGGCGCCGTAGAAGACCAGGTCGCTCGCCGTCACCAGCACGCCGCTGTAGACCGGGAGGTCGCGCTCGCGAACGCCCCACACCTTGCGTGCGTGCGCCACGTCTCACGCCATCAGTTCGCCCTGGTAGCCACCCGGGCCGCGGAACATGCGCACGTCCGCGCCGAGGTAGGGCGTGCCGGCGATGTAGTTCGCCTCGATGCCCTCGTAGTCCATGCAGGTGTTGTGCGCGGGGATGTAGAGCAGTCCCGTGCGCGGCGAAAAGGCCGACGGGACGAACTCCTTGCCGCCGGTCGAGGAGGGACAGATGTCCTTCGTCACCTTGCCGAAGTGGGTGCGCTTGGCAGGATCCTCGTCGGCCTTGCCGGTGGCGAGGTCGAAGCCATGCGCCCAGTTGACCGGCTGGAACTTCTCCGCCGACAGCAGTTCGCCCGTCTCGCGGTCGAGCACGAACACGAAGCCGGTGCGGCCAGGATGGATGAGGAGCTTTCGCATGCGCCCCTGCCATACCATGTCGACCAGGATGTTCTCCATGATCTCGTCGTAGTCCCAGGCATCGTGCGGCGAAACCTGCCACGCCCACTTCGCCATGCCGGTGTCGGCGTCGCGCGCGAAGATCGTCGAGGACCACTTGTTGTCGCCCGGCCGCAGGTCCGCGTTCCACACCCCGGGATTGCCGGTGCCGTAGTAGAGGAGGTTGGTTTCCGGGTCGTAGCTGATCCAGCCCCACACGGTGGCGCCACCGAGCTTCCACTGGTCGCGTGGCCAGCTGGTGGCGCCGAGGTCCTTGCCCTGGTCCTTGCGGTAGTACGGCTTGAAGCCGGCACCGATCCGCACGTCGACGTCGGGGCCCGTGTTGTAAGCGCGCCAGAGTTCCCTGCCGGTGGCGACGTCGAGCGCGAGCACCCAGCCGCGCACGCCCAGTTCGCCGCCCGCGTTGCCGACGATCACCTTGTTGCCGATCACCAGCGGCGCCATGGTGGTGGTTTCGCCGACATCGATGTTGCCGACCCGGGTGCGCCAGGCTTCCTTGCCGGTGGTGGCATCGACCGCGACGGTGTGGGCGTCGAGCGTGTTGTAGATGATCTTGCCGTCGGCATACGAGGCGCCGCGGTTGACCGTGTCGCAACAGGCGATGCCGACCGAACGCGGGTCGGGATGCGGCTCGTAGATCCACTTCAGCGCGCCGCCGGGCTGGGTGAGGTCGATCGCGATCAGGTTGTCGGGAAAGGGGGTCACGATGTAGAGCGTGTTGCCGACCAGCAGCGGATCGCCTTCGTGGCCGTGCGGGATCCCGGTGGACACCGCGCTCACCATCTTGAGGTCCTTGACGTTGGCCCGCGTCACCTGCGCCAGTCCGGTGTAGCGCGTGTTGGCGAGGTCGCCGTTCGGCAGCTTCCACTCGCCGTTGGGCACCGGCGCGATCAGGCGCACCTTCGGCGGCGGCGGGAGCGGGTTTTCCTCCACGTGCCAGCTGGCGGGGGGCGGCACCTCGTCGGCGCTGGCGGCGGTCGCGCAGCCCAGCACGCCCAGCAGCGCGAGTACCGCGGCGACAATCCGCTGCAGGAGTGGCATCGGCATCACCTCAGGGTCAGCAGGTAGGCCGCCACGTCGCGCGCGCCCGGTTCGTCGAGACCCACGTTCGGCATGGCGGTGCCGGGTTCCACCGCAGGCGGTCGCGCAGCCAGCGCTCGAGGTTGCGCGCGGTATTCGGCAGCTGGCCGGCAATGTAGGTGCGCTCGGCGAACGAGGTCAGCGGCGGCCCGACCAGCCCGCGCGCACCGCGCACGCCCGGGATGGTGTGGCAGGCCCCACAGGAGAACTGGCGGATCAGCAGGGCGCCGCGGTCGGGGTCGCCCCGCAACTGCACGTGGCGGGGCACCTCGTGGCGTCCTTCGCAGGCGGCCAGCAGGAGCGCCAGCAACGGCGGCACGAGCGCGGCGGCGCACCAGCCGGCATGGCGGCGACGCGGGCGCGGCCGTGGTGTCACTTGCCGATGCCGCACACGTCCAGCAGGAACGGCGCGAGGCCGGCCCACAACAGTGCCGCGACGAACACCGATGCGACGGCCGGCGCGGCCCGCAGCGCAAGCGGGACGTCCTCGTCCTGCGCGGCGGTGGCACGGGCGGCGCGCCACTGCAGCAACGCCATCGCCAGCGCAAGCAGCGCGACGACGAGCAAGGCCGCGGTCAGCACGCCGAGCACGACACGCGGCGTGGTGGGATCCATCCCCGCTGCGAGCGCCGCGCATTCGCGCGTCGCGAGCCGTGACGACGCGAGGCCCTGGAGTGCCAGGGCGGCGGGGGCGCCGGCGAGCGCAAGGGTGCGCTGCCAGGCCGGGAACGCGTGCGGCGCCAGTGCTGCCGGGGCGCGTGCTGCAAGGATCTGTGCGTTCATGTGTCCTCCTGTCGCCGGTAACGCGCGCCCGCCGTGGTGCCGGTGCACCGCACGCGCCTGGGACGCTTCCGGCTGCGCGCGCCCGATCATTCCCTGGCGCGCGAATCCCGATCGGCGCCTGCGGGAGCGCCATGCGACGGTGCGAGGCACCGGCTTTACGCGTTGTGAACCTTCGCCGCGACTTTCAGCAAGCGGACACGGCGGCCGCGCCAGCGCATCGGCATGCGGCGAAATTCTTTCCGCGGTCGGAAGAATCTCGGCAGCCTTCCTGGCCGGCGCCGGCGCGCCGCGGCGGCGCCCGCAAAGGAGGGACGAGCGGCCGAGGGGTGCCGCGGACTGTCCTCCCCACGGCACGGAACATGCTCTGCAACGCAGGCAGCGGACCGCGTGCCGGCTGCCCGGATCGAACACCAGGAGATGACCCATGAAGACACTTGCACTCACCGCCGCCGCCTTCGGCCTGTCGGTAGCGACCGCTTACGTGGTGGCGCAGACGACCAACCCGCAGGCTTCCCCGCCCACCACCACCTCGCCGCCCATCACGACGCCGCCCAACACCACGCCGCCACCGGCCGATACCCTGAACAACCAGGCCTCGCAGGGCATGCAGGACCGCACGACGCGCTCGGGCACGATGGGTAACCGGCTCGACCAGGGCATGGCCGGGAGCCAGGACATGCACACCCCGTTCGACAAGCTGGACACGACGCATCGGGGCTATGTCACCAAGGACGGCGTGGGCAACGACCGCTGGCTCGCGCAGCACTTCGCCACCTGCGACGGCAACCACGACGGCCACCTGACCCGCACGGAATACAGCGGCTGTACCACCAGCACGTTGCGCAAGAGCGGTACGCCCTGAGTACGGCGAGAGCGGATCGCGCGCGGGTGCGGGACCTCCGGGCCACGACCCGTCGCGGTTCCGCTGCCGCTGCTTCACGCACGATCCGCTCCACCGAGGGGAACCCCTGATTCACCGGCGGCTGCGCCCTTGCGGACGTGAAGCGCCCCCCCGCTGTGG
Organism: Pseudomonadota bacterium; assembly: GCA_023412995.1. Lineage (GTDB taxonomy): Bacteria > Pseudomonadota > Gammaproteobacteria > Xanthomonadales > Rhodanobacteraceae > Dokdonella_A. The sequence continues at coordinate 2,423 of JAEZQS010000282.1, read as the reverse complement.
CACCGCGGAGCTCAGCCCGCGCCGCTCTCCCCCTCGCTGCATGCGGGATGCCCGCAGCCGCAATCCTTGCCGATCTGCGGCGCTTCGGCCTGGCGGCCGGATTCATCCATCTGGCGACAATGGTCGCTGCACCAGCGTTCGCTCTCATGGACCGTGCAGGCACAGGCGGCGTGTCCGCAGCGGTGGCCGGTTTGTTCGACGATCATCGCAATACTCCCGTAAGAATGGCTGCTGGCCTGGGCGTTCAGGCAGCGGTTGGCCGCGGCACGTGACCATCGCGTGCCTGGCCGCTGCAGGGGCCATGGAAAACGCATGCCAGCTCCGGAGACGCGTGCTGCGTCGCCGGCGACTGATCGTGCCGCGGGCGCCGGCAGGGGGTGCAGGCCTCCGGCCACGCTTGGATCCCAAGGTTCACATCACCCAGGAAACGTCGTATCCATGGATCGTGCCGAGGCACCGGGGAATGTCCTCATCGTCGATGACAACGTCGAATTCCAGTCGACCGTCGCCGACCTGGCCGCGCTGGCCAACTGCAACGTGACCAGTGCCGTCACGCTGGCCGAGGCGCGCCGCGTCGCGCGCGGGCGCCAGTTCGACCTGCTGGTGCTGGACCTGGACCTTCCCGACGGCAACGGGCTCGACCTGCTGGAGGACATGGATCTCGCCACCATCGGCCAGGTGGCGGTCGTCACCGGACACCCGAGCGTCGACACGGCCATCCGCGCCGTCCGCCTGCCGGTGGTGGACTATCTCCTGAAGCCGCTGGCGCCGGAGGCACTGAGCAACCTGTTCGAGCGCGCGACCGAGCACGCCCGCGCGCGACCCGCCGCGGCGGGCGCCGGCAGCAGCGGCATGGTCGGCCAGAGCCCGCGCATGCGCGAGCTGTTCGAGCGCATCGAGCGCGTCGCGCCGCACGACATGACGGTGTTCATCCAGGGCGAGAGCGGCACCGGCAAGGAGCTGGTGGCGCGTGCGCTGCACGACCGCAGCGGTCGCGAGGGCGCGTTCATCGCGCTCAACTGCGGCGCGGTCGCCTCCGACCTCCTCGGCAGCCAGCTGTTCGGCCACGAGCGCGGCGCATTCACCGGCGCGGTGCAGTCGCATGCCGGTTATTTCGAGCGCGCGCGCGGCGGCACGCTGTTCCTCGACGAGATCACCGAGATGCAGGTCGCGCTGCAGGTGTTCCTGTTGCGCGTGCTCGAGAACCGCAGCCTCACCCGCGTCGGCGGTTCGCGCGAGATCCCGGTGGACGTGCGGGTGATCGCCGCCACCAACCGCGATCCCGCGCGCGCGGTCGCAGCGGGCGCGCTGCGCTCGGACCTGTACTACCGGCTGGCCGATTTCCCGATCATCGTGCCGCCGCTGCGCGAACGGCTGGAAGACATCCCCCTGCTCGCGCAGCACTTCCTCGACCGCCTCAACGAGCGCTACGGCACCAGCCGGCATTTCGCGCCGGACGCCATGCAGCAGCTCTCGCGGCGCTCCTGGCCCGGCAACGTACGCGAGCTGCGCCACGCCGTGCAGCGGGCCTACATCATGGCCAGCGGCGATGCCGTCACCCTGCAGGACGCGCCCCCGGTGGAGGCCAGCACCGAGAGCGACGGCTCGGTGACGTTCCGCGTCGGCATGACGTTCGAGGCGATCGAACGCGAGATGCTGCTGAAGACCCTCGCCTTCCACGGCAACAACAAGCGCCAGGCTGCGCGCACCCTCGGCATCACCGCCAAGACGATCTACAACCGCCTGTTGCGCTACCGCTCGCTCGGCCTGATCGGCGACGACCAGGTGGGGGCGGAAGAGGACGACGAAGGCTAGGTAGCGGGCGAGGGGTCATGCGCCTGGTGGTGCCGGTCGCACGCGCGACCTGTCGACCGCGTGTTGCGGTCGCGCCCACGGCGCGGTGTTCCCCGGTGGGCATTCTTTCCCGCAGGCAAAAAAATTACCGTTTCGTGGGCGTGAAAGACGCGGCTCCGGACTGCCGGGTGCGCTTGCAGGCGATCGCGGCGATGGCACGCGCCTTGCTCCTCCTGCCGCACTGCTGGAATCCATCGGAGTGCGCATGGGAGCAAGGCGACGCAAGCAACAGGCGGTGCCTCCCGTGGTGCTTCGCAAGCGAGGAGTAAACGGGACATGACTGCAGCAAACGATCGCAACAGCCGCCGCGGCTTCGGTTCGATGGACCAGGAGCGCCAGCGCAGCATCGCCAGCGAAGGCGGGCGGGCCGCGCACCAGCGCGGGACCGCGCACGAGTTCAGCCCGGAGGAAGCGCGCGCAGCCGGTCGCAAGGGCGGCGAAGCCGTGAGCCAGGACCGCAACCACATGGCCGCGATCGGCCGCAAGGGCGGCGAGGCTTCGGGCGGCGGCAACCGCCGCGGGCAGGGTGGCAACCAGGGCGGCATGCAGGGCGGCCGCGCCGAGTAAGC
>JAEZQS010000279.1 GCA_023412995.1 Pseudomonadota bacterium | reverse complement strand
GCCGTGCGCCATGCCCCCGCAGCCGGCGGTGGCGCCCGCGAGCGGGGTTCGTGGCGCGGCCGGCGCTGCATCCGCTGCTGCTGCCCCATGGGCGGCGGTTGCCGGTCCCATCCCGCCCATCACGAGGGCAAGGCTCAGCAGCAGGCGGAGGAGGACGGCGGGCATGCCGCAATTGTAGGCCAGTGCGCCGCCGTCGCGTGTTCAACCCGCGTGAAACGCGGCGTTCCGCCGCGGCCGCAACGCGGCGGAGCCGGCGCCTGAAAAAAATCCACGCACGGCGACTTTGTTACACGATCGAGGTGGGGCGGGAACGGACGAGCCCGCCAACACACCGGGTTTGTACCTGTGTGCATGCTTCCTGCATGGCCGGAGCGTCGCGGTCGTGGACGACCCGAAATCCAAGGACGCCAACTTGAACCCGAACACCGTGCGCGTCGGCATCGTCGGCGCAGGCAATTGCGCATCGTCGCTGGTCCAGGGCCTCAGCTACTACCGCGATGCACCCCCGTCCGAGGCCATTCCCGGACTGATGAACGCCAGTGTCGGGCGGTACCACGTGCGCGACATCGAGATCTCCTCTGCATTCGACGTGCATGCCGGCAAGGTCGGTCGCGACCTGGCCGAGGCGCTTCTGTGCGAGCCCAACAACACGCGCCTGTTCGCGCGCGTGCCGCCGACCGGCGTCACCGTCGAGCGCGGCCCGACCCTCGACGGCATCGGCGCGCAGCTGCGCGAGGACGTGATCGAGTCCGACCTGCCGGAGGCGGACGTCGCCGGCATCCTGCGCCGCACGCAGACCGACGTGCTGGTGTCCTACCTGCCGGTCGGTTCGCAGCGTGCCAGCGAGTGGTATGCGATGCGCGCGCTGGAAGCAGGCTGCGCGTACGTCAACTGCATTCCCGTCTTCATCGCCTCCGACGAGGTGTGGCGTCGCCGCTTCGAGCGCGCGCGCCTGCCGCTGATCGGCGACGACATCAAGAGCCAGGTGGGAGCCACCATCGTCCACCGCGTGCTGGCGGCGCTGTTCCGTGACCGCGGGGTCCGGCTGGACAACACCTACCAGCTGAACTTCGGCGGCAACAGCGACTTCAAGAACATGCTCGAGCGCGAGCGGCTGCATTCGAAGAAGCTGTCCAAGACGCGTTCGGTGATGAGCCAGGTCGACATCGAGCCCGAACACATCCATGTCGGGCCGAGCGACCACGTCGGCTGGCTGACGGACCGCAAGTGCGCCTACATCCGCATGGAAGGCACGGCGTTCGGCGGCTCGCCGCTCAGCATCGAGCTCAAGATGGAGGTGTGGGATTCACCCAACTCGGCCGGCATCGTGATCGATGCGGTGCGCTGCGCGAAGATCGCGCTGGACCGTGGCATCGGCGGCGCCATCGTGGGGCCGTCCAGCTATTTCATGAAGTCGCCCCCGCAGCAGTTCCCGGACCACGTCGCGCGCGACCTGACGCTCGAGTTCATCGGCGCGCAACCCGACGCGGAGCCGCGCGCCGCCGTCGCGGGAGCCGAACGGAGCCACGCCGACCATGACAACCCGACTCGTGCTCGTGCGCCACGCCACGTGCGCGTCGACTGAGCACGTGCTGCTGGGCCGCGCCATCGACGCCGCGCTGGATGCGCGTGGCGAAGCACAGGCGCGCGCCCTGGCGCAGCGGCTGTCGGTGGAGTCGCCCGACGTGCTGCAGGCGAGCCCGCGCCGGCGCACGCTGGAGACCGCTCACGCGATCGCCGGACGCACGGGTTGCACGGTAGGGATCGCCCCGGCGCTGGACGAAGTCGACTTCGGCGCCTGGTGCGGGCAGTCCTTCGACCAGCTCGAAGCCGATGCCGGCTGGCGCGAATGGAACGCGCGCCGCGCGAGCGCGCGCCCGCCGGCAGGCGAGGACATGGCCGGCGTGCGTGCGCGGGTGCTGCCGCACCTGCAGGCCCTGGCGCAGGCCTTCGCCGGCGGCCTGCTGGTGCTGGTGACCCACGCCGAAGTGATCCGCGCGGTCGTGCTGCACCACCTCGGCATGTCCGCCGACGAGTTCCATCGCGTCGCCATCGCGCCGGCCTCGCTGACCACGCTGCGGATCGACGGCGGCACCAGCCGGCTGGTGCGCATCAACGAGCAGGTCGCCGCATGAAGATCGTTGTTTTCGGACTCACCATCAGCTCGTCGTGGGGGAATGGCCACGCCACCCTGTGGCGGGGCCTGTCCAAGGCGCTCGCGCGACAGGGTCACGAAGTGGTGTTCTTCGAGCGCGACGTCGCCTGGTATGCCGCGGCGCGCGACTGGACGGCATTGCCGGGCGGCGCGCTGGTGCTGTACCCGGACTGGGAAACCGTGGCGACCCGTGCCACGCGCGAGCTTGCCGAAGCCGATGCCGCCATCGTCACCTCGTACTGCCCCGATGCGCTGGCCGCGCGCGAGGCCATCCTCGATGCGCAACGGCCGCTGGCGGTTTTCTACGACCTCGATACGGCCGTCACGCTGGCCCGGCTGGGTGCGGGGCAGGCCGTGCCATGGATCGACGCCGATGGCTTGCAACGCTACGACCTCGTGCTGAGCTACACCGGCGGCGACGCATTGGCGCAACTGGAGGACGTGCTGGGTGCGCGCCGCGTGCGCCCGCTCTACGGCCACGTCGACCCCGACGTGCACCGCCCGGTGCCGGCGCAGGCGCGCTATCGCGCCGACCTGTCGTGGCTCGGGACCTATGCCGCCGATCGCCAGGCCAGGCTGGAGCGCCTGTTCGTGCAGCCTGCGCGGCTGCGCCAGCAGCTGCGCTTCGTCATTGCCGGCGCGCAATACCCGCACGATTTCCCGTGGGGCGCGAACGTGCACTTCGTGCGCCACCTCGCGCCGGGCGAGCACGCCGCCTTCCTGTGTTCCTCCCGCCTTACCCTCAACGTCACCCGCGAGGCGATGGCGCGCAGCGGCTGGTGTCCCTCCGGGCGCCTGTTCGAGGCGGCCGCCTGCGGCGCGGCCATCCTGAGCGACGGCTGGGAAGGCCTGGATGCGTTCTATCGGCCGGGCGACGAAATCCTCCTGGGTGATGCGCCGGAAGACACCCTGGCTGCTCTCGACATCGAAGACGCACTCCTGCGCCGCATCGGGCGCGCCGCACGCGAACGCACGCTGGCCGAACACACCTCGGCGCAGCGTGCGCGCCAGCTGCTGCAGTACCTCGAGGATGCGTGGGCGCGCCGCGCGGCATTCCCCGGCGCAGCGGCGCCAGGGGACGCGCGCGCCACCGTGGCGGCCACCTGATGTGGGGCCTCGTTCCCGCTGCCGGGCGCGGCAGCCGCATCCAGCCGCTGGCATTCTCCAAGGAACTGCTGCCGGTCGGCAGCCGGGTGCTCGACGACGTGCAGCGCCCCTGCGCCGTCGGTGAATACCTGGTCGAGCGGCTCATCCGCGGCGGCGCCGACAAGATCTGCATGGTGATCGGTGCCGGCAAGTCCGACATCCTCGAATACTTCGGTGGCCAGTTCGGCGGCGCCGACCTCGCCTACGTCGTGCAGCCCGAGCCGGCCGGCCTGTGCGATGCGCTGTTCCGCGCCGCGCCGCTGGTCGGTGCGGACGAGCCGGTGGCGATCGGGCTGCCGGACACGGTGTGGTTTCCCGCGGACGCGCTGGCCGGCCTGCCTCCGGACGAACTCGCCTTCCTGCTGTTCCCGGTCGAGCGGCCGGAGCTGTTCGATGCCGTCGCACTCGACGCGCGCGAGCGGGTGGTCGAGATCCGCGTGAAGCAGGAAAACCCCGGCACATCGTGGATCTGGGGTGCATTCCGCATGCCGGGGCGGATCTTCCACGACCTGCACCGGCTGTGGCTGGCGCGCGGGCGGAGCGACGAGTACATCGGCACGCTGGTCAACGCCTGGATCGCCGACGGCGGCGTCGCGCGCGGCTGCAAGGACGGCAGCGCCTACTTCGACGTCGGCACGCTGCACGGCTACCGCGCCGCGATGCAGGTGCTTGCCGACCGCGATGGCGGGGCACCGGGCGCGCGCGCCGGCGCCGGCGCGGCTTCGACCCGTGAATCGCAACCGGAGATGCCTCGATGATCGAAGCGGCCATGCTGTGGAACGAGCCGAACAACAAGTCGCACTGGGATCCGGAAGTCGATCCCGGCTGGGAACGCTTCGCCACCCTCGCGACGCTCGCCGGGCGGGCGATCCGCGAGATCCACCCCACCCTGCCGCGCGTGCTCGGCGGCATTTCGCCGATCGACCCCACCTTCATCCAGAACATGCAGGCGCGCGGCGTGCTGGAGCACATCGACGTGCTCGCCGTGCACGGCTTCCCGCTCGACTGGAACCTGTGGCAGATCGACGAGTGGCCGCGCAAGCTGGCGGAGATCCGCGCGCTGACGGACTTGCCGGTGTGGGTGACCGAGGTCGGCGTATCGAGCTTCGGTGCCGACGAGGTGCAGGCCTGGGGCGTGGACCGCACGGCGGAACTGCTGGCCGGGCGCGCGCCGCGCATCCACTGGTACAGCCTGTACGACCTGCCGCAGGCGTGGGAGGCGACAACGCGCCACCGCGAAGCCGAAGGCTCGTCCTACTACCGCCACTTCCACATGGGCCTCCTGCGCGAGGACGGCACGCCCAAGCCCGCGCTGGAGCGCTTTGCGCGGCACACGCCCGCGCTCGGCATCTGCCAGTGGTTCCACTACCAGGATCCGCGCCTGGATGACGCCGTGGCCTGGTTGCGCCGCCTCGGGGTGCGCCACCTGCGCACCGGCCTGTCCTGGGCCGACAGCTTCCGTCCGGACGCACTGGCCTGGTTCGATCGGCAGATGGCGGCACTGGAGGAGTTCGACGTCACTGTGACGTTCTGCTTCACACCCGAACATCTCGGCATCCAGCCGCACCACACGAGCGCACCGCGCGAGCCGGAAGCCTATGCCGCGTTCTGCGCCGACATGGTGGCGCGCTATGCGCCCTCCAGCGCCGCGCCCGCGCGCGGGCGCGAGGCGAGCCTGGCGTGAGCCGCGCCTTCATCCTCGTGCTGGATTCGCTTGGCGTCGGCGGCGCGCCCGATGCGGCAGCTTATGGCGACCAGGGGGCCGACACCCTCGGCCACATCGCCGACCGCTGCGCGCGTGGCGATGGCGAGCGTGCCGGCCAGCGCAGCGG
>JAEZQS010000246.1 GCA_023412995.1 Pseudomonadota bacterium | reverse complement strand
GGGCGGCATCGGCGCGCTGCAACAGCCGGTCGCGCCGGCAACGGCCGCTGCCGCCGACCCCGTCGCCCGCCTGAAGAAGGCCAAGGAGAGGCTCGATCTCGGGCTGCTCACGCAGGCCGACTACGACACCGCCAAGGCCAGGGCGCTGGGCCTTTAGCTCCAAGGCAGGCCGCTCCATGTCGACTCCCGACCGCCCGTCGCCGGTGCCGGCGCCGGTCCCCGCTCCTGCCGGCCCCGGATCGCCGCGGGATGTGCCGCCCCTGCCCGGCAGCCTGCCGATCGACCCGGCCACCCTGCCCGGGCCCATCCGCGACGAGTTGCTGGCGCCCGACCCGACCGCCATCGACACGTCCTCGGCCGAACTGCAGGACGGCGTCAATCGCTGCCCGAAGTGCGGCGCGACCGACATCCGCAGCAGGCCCGGCACCGACCTGCTGGTCTGCCTGTACTGCCGCCATGAATGGCCGGGGGCGCGGGTCGAGGAGGAATACGGACTCGGCGCCGGCATCGACCAGCTCGATGGCACGGTCATCGCCTCCGGCGCGCAGGACATCGCGGCCGACGCCACCAGCCTGATGACCTTCAAGTGCGCCGGCTGCGGTGCCGAGGTGACGATCAACACCGAAAACGCGATGACGGCGCGCTGCCACTGGTGCCGCCATGTCCTCGGCGTCAACGAGCAGGTGGCGAACGGCGCCGTGCCCGACGCCGTGCTGCCCTTCCACATCCGCAAGGACGACGCCGTCGCGCGCATCCGCCAGTTCGTGGACAAGCGGCGCCTGTTCGCGCTGAAGGCGTTCAAGGAAGAGTTCACGCCAGAGAACGTGCTCGGCGTCTACCTGCCGTACATGATCGTCGACGGCAACGCGAGCGCGGACGTCCGCGGCCACGGCGAAATCGAGACGCGCCGCTACACCAGGGGCAGCGGCAACGACCGGAAGACCTACTACGATGCCGACGTCTACCAGGTGGAGCGGCACGTGGACTTCACCGTCGACGACCTGCTGCTGGAATCCTCCGCCGACCGCGGCAACCTGGACGCGCGTGCCAACACCAACAACATCATCAACACGATCCTGCCGTTCGATACCGCGAACGCGGTGAAGTGGAACGCCTCCTACCTGGCGGGCTTGACCTCCGAGAAGCGCGACCGCGACGTGGAGCAGCTTCGCCCGCGCCTGGAAGACCAGCTGCTGTCGATTGCCCGCTGCCAGGTCGAGGCCTCCATCGCCCGTTACGACCGCGGCGTGCGCTGGGAGCAGGAAGGCCTCGACGTGCATGGCACGCGCTGGGTGTCGATGTACCTGCCGGTGTGGCTCTATTCCTACCACCAGCCCGGCAGCAACGGCGGCATCCTGCACTACATCGCGGTGAACGGCCGCACCGGCGAGACCATGGGCAGCGTGCCGGTGCAGCAGTGGAAGCTGCTGCTGGCCGCGCTCGCGACCGGCGGCATCCTCGAAAGCATTGCACTCTGGATCCTGGGGAATTCCTGATGGGCGATGATGGCGGGCTCTGGCTGCTCGCGCTCGGCCCGGCCGGCGCCACCGCGCTGTACTGGGCGCTGTACCGCTACTACCGCAATACCGACAAGTCGCACGCATTCGAGCGCGATACGAAAGTCCAGGCGCAGCCGGTGAGCGGGACCGACCGCAAGGTCGACGAGGTCAAGGGCACGCGCGAGACACGCATACGCGGCAGCAACGCGGGCGAGTACCGCAAGCGCGTGCAGCCGCTCCGCCGCGGCGCGCAGTGAATCGGGCGAAAACGGCCGCGCCCTCGCCGACGGCCTGCGCGGGAACGCGCCGCGCCCTGCCGCCCTTACGCCGCCGCGCACTTGCTGACCGTGTCCCACGTGCGCGTGGTCACGCACTTGCCGAAGGTCTTCTCGATCAGCGCCATGAACAGCGGTCCCCTCGGGCCGGGCAGGTACGCCGACAGCACCTCGCGACCGCGAAGCTGCAGGATCCAGGCATCGTGTGCCTGCACCGGAAGCGCCAGTGCCGCGGCGTGCGGTTGGCGCAGGAACGTGACCACGCGCTTGGCGCCCGCGGGCAGGGTCATCGATCCGAACGGATCGGCCGCGACGAGTTCCTGCAGTGCCGCCTGGGTTCGGACGAACGCCTCGAAGCGGCGCCCCAGTTCCGCCGCCATCGCGGCTTCCGCCTTGCGCACCAGGCCCGCCTCGGACTTCGCGGCCGCATCGAATACGACATTGCCGCTGGAGAGCAGCGTCCTGACATTGGTGAAGCCGGCATGTTCGAAGCACCGCTTGAGCTCGGGCATGCGCGCGTTGATCGGGCTGACGCCGCGCAGCAGGGCGACATGACGGCGCATGGGGAACCTCGTGGGATGCAGATGCGCCGAAGGATAGCGGCCGCTTGACGGCAACGGCCATGCAGCAACGCCGTCGCTGCGCTCGGGCCGTGCCCCTGGGCCTCAGCGCGGCCGTTCCACCGGCTGATCCAAGGGGGCCGGGGAGCGCAGCCCCGGCCCCGTGCGCGAGTTCCCTATACTGGGCTCCGCAACCCTCCGGCACGGCTCTGCGCATGACGTCACCTGCAGCGAGCCTCCCGTCGCCCCCGCCCGCGGCCGACCGCCCTGCCCGCCTGCGCCGCTCGGTTTCCAATACGCTCAAGGGTTCGGCGGGCAACCTGGTCGAGTGGTACGACGTCTACGTCTATTCGGTTTTCGCCGGCTACTTCGAGTCGCGCTTCTTCCTGCCCGGAGACAGGAACGCGACCCTCTCCGTCTGGGCGATCTTCGCCATGACCTTCCTCATGCGGCCGCTCGGCGCGTGGTACTTTGGCCGCTTTGCCGATCGCCATGGCCGGCGCCTGGCGCTGACGGTGTCGGTCACGCTGATGGCCGGTTGCTCGTTCGCCATCGCGATCACGCCCACGGTCGCCAGCATCGGCATGGCGGCGCCGGTGATGCTGTCGCTGGCGCGGCTGGTGCAGGGCTTCGCCACCGGCGGCGAATACGGCACCAGCGCCACCTACCTGTCCGAAGCGGCGGTTCCGGGACGGCGCGGCTTCCTGTCCTCGTTCCACTACGTGACCCTGGTCGGCGGCCACGTGCTGGCGCAAGTCACACTGCTGCTGATGCTGGTGTTCCTCGATGCCGCACAGATCTCGCACTGGGGCTGGCGCGTCGCCTTCGCCATCGGCGGCGTGGCGGCGATCGTGGTGTTCTGGATGCGGCGGACGATGGATGAATCGCTCGGATCCGACGCCATCCAGGCCGCGCGCAGCGGGCAGGCGCGCGCGGCGGGATCCCTGCGCGAGCTGCTCGTGCACCACTGGCGCCCGCTGCTGCTGTGTTTCCTGATCACCGCCGGCGGCACCGTCGCGTTCTACACCTATTCGGTCGTCGGGCCAAAGATGATCCAGGGCCTCTTTGCCGGCGGCGACACGATGACCGGCGTCGGCATCAACCTGGCGGCATTGACCGTGCTGATGCTGCTGCAGCCGCTGGGCGGCTGGTTGTCGGACATCGTCGGACGCAAGACCCTGCTGGTGTCCTTCGGCGTCGGTGGCGTGCTCTACACCGCATTCCTGGTGCTGCTGCTGCCACGCCAGGCGAGCTGGCCGGGCGCCTTCGCGATGCTCGTGTTCGGCTTCGTGATCCTGACCGGCTACACCTCGATCAACGCCGTGGTCAAGGCCGAGCTGTTTCCCATCCACGTGCGCGCGCTCGGCGTCGGCCTCGGCTATGCCCTGGCCAACTCGGCTTTCGGCGGCACCGCGCCCGTGCTGTACCAGGCCGCCCTGCGCACCCACACGGTGACGCTCTTCGTGGTGTACGTCACCGCGGTGATCGCGGTCTCGCTGTTCGTGTATGCCTTTTTCCTGGACAACCGCGGCGCGAACTGGCTGGACGATGCCGACGCGATGGGGGCTGGCCGCACGCGCTGAAGGCCCGGCTGGCGCAAGCGACGCGGTCGATTGCGGACCCGGGCGTCACGTCCGGGCCATCCCTTCCAGGAAGTGCCCCGTCGCGCGTGGCGACGGGGCGCGTGGGCGCCG
>JAEZQS010000242.1 GCA_023412995.1 Pseudomonadota bacterium | reverse complement strand
CGCTGCATCGGCGTGCTGCGGCGGGCGTGGCTCGCCGACCGCCAGTTCCACCCGTGCGCGGAAGCGCCGCGGCAGGCGCGCGCGACCGAGCGCACGGTCCCGCCGGCTGAACACCGAGCCCCACAGGCCGCGCAGCGCCAGCGGTACCACCGGCACGGGCGAGCGGGCGAGGATCTGCTCGACGCCGCTGCGGAACGGCGCGATCTCCCCGTCCGCGGTCAAGCCGCCCTCCGGGAACACGCACACCAGTTCGCCCGCGGCGAGCGCCGCCGCGATGTCGTCGAACGCGCGCGCGAGCAGTGCCGGGTCTTCCTTGTGGCCCGCGATCGGGATCGCCTTCGCGGTGCGGAAGATGAAGCGCAGCAACGGGATGTCGAAGATGCGGTAGTACATGACGAAGCGCACCGGCCGGCGCACCACGCCGGCGACGATCAGCGCGTCCATGTAGCTGACGTGGTTGCACACCAGCAGCGCGGCGCCCTCCTGCGGGATGCGCCCGAGGTCGCGGGCGTCGATGCGGTACAGCGCGCTCACCAGCAACCAGGACAGGAAGCGCATCAGGAACTCGGGCACCAGGGTGTAGATGTAGGCCGCCACCAGCACGTTGAGGAGCGCGGTGGCGAGGAACACCTGCGGGATCGACAGGCCGAGCGCCGACAGGCCGATGCCGAACGCGGCAGCCGCCACCAGCAGCAGCGCGTTGATGATGTTGTTGCCGGCGATCACGCGCGAGAGCTCGCTGCGCTCGGCGCGGCTCTGCACCAGCGCGAACAACGGCACGATGTAGAAGCCGGCGAAGACGCCGAGCAGGGTGAGGTCGAGCGCGATGCGCAGGCTGCCGGGCGCGGCAAGGAAGGCCAGCGCGCCGAGACCCTGGCCCGCGGCGAGGTCGGGCCGCGCGAAGTAGAGGTCGATGCCGAACGCGCTGAGGCCGAGCGAGCCGAGCGGCACCAGGCCGATTTCCACCCTGTGGCCCGAAAGCCGCTCGCACAGCAGCGAGCCGGCGCCGACACCGACCGAAAACAGCGCCAGCACCAGGATCGCCACGCCCTCGCTGCCGCCGAGGTAGAGGCGCGTGTAGTTGGGGAGCTGCGCCGTGAACACCCCGCCGAAGAACCAGAACCAGGAGATGCCGAGCACCGAGTTGAACACGGTGCGGTTCTTCGCCACGAAGCCGAGCACGCGCACGGTCTCGGTGACGGGGTTCCAGTTGAAGCGCAGGGCCGGCGCGGTCGCCGGCGCGGGCGGGATGGCGCGGCTGACCAGCCAGCCGGCCACGGCCACGGCGACCACCAGCAGCGAGGCGGCGGTCGGCCCGACGCCGCCCAGCGCCATCAGCGAGCCGCCCGCGATCATGCCGAACAGGATCGCCAGCGAGGTGCCCATCTCCACCAGGCCGTTGCCGCCGACCAGTTCGGAAGGCGCCAGTGCCTGCGGCAGGATGGCGTACTTGATCGGCCCGAACAGGGTGGAATGCAGGCCCATCAGGAACAGCACGACGAACAGCAGCGGCACGTTGCGGGTGTGGAAGGCCCACGCCGCCAGCGCCATCGCGGCAATCTCCAGCAGCTTGACCAGGCGGATCAGGCGCGTCTTCTCGAACTTCTCCGCCAGCTGGCCGGCACTGGCAGAGAACAGGAAGAAGGGGAGGATGAAAAGCGCCGGCGCGAGGTTGGCGTAGAAGCCCACCTGCTGGTCGCTGAAGCCGAGATGGAAGGCCACCAGCACGATCATCGCCTGGCGGAACGCGTTGTCGTTGAACGCGCCCAATGCCTGGGTGACGAAGAAGGGCGCGAAGCGCCGCCTGCGCAGCAGCTGGAACTGGCTCGATCCGCTCATCGGCTCCTCCCCTGGCGAGGGCGAATCTAGCAGACGCGGCAACGCCGGCGCGCCGCGGCGGACCGGCGGACCGCGCACGCGGGACGCGTCGAAAAGCGTGCATCGAACCATCGATCGTCCCGGCGACAGGCGCGACCCGGCGACTTCTCGCAGCCATCCCGGAGGCACGTCCAGCGCGTGCGCCCAGCCGACGGATGCGGGGTCCAGGCCGCCAGGCGTGGCCCGCGGTTCGCCGATGGAGCCGCTACACTGCGTGCCCTCGTGTTGCTTCCAGGCCCGCCGATGTCGCCGTTCCGCCTTGCCTTCCTCCTTCTTGCCGGCCTCGCCCTCGCGGCGCCGGCGGCGCGCGCCGTCGAGGCGCTGGTGAAGCCGGTGCCGACGCCCGATCTTTCGCGGTTGCCGCCGGAGCAGGCGAAGGACCTGCGCGAGGCGCGGGCGTCGTTCGACAAGGCGCGAGCCACCCTCGTCGGCGACCGCCTGGCGCAGGTCTACGCGATGATGGGCGCGGCCTACGCGAGCAACGGCTTTCCCGAAGCCGCCGACGTCGCGCTCGAGGACGCCTCGCTGCTGGCGCCGAACGACGGGCGCTGGGTCTATGCGCGCGGCGTGCTGGCGCAGTCGCAGAAGCACGAGGCGGTGGCGCAGAACTTCTTCGACATCGCGTTCGGGCTGGACAAGGAGTACCTGCCGATCCGGCTCGCCGTCGCCCGTGCGCGCCTCGCCAATGGCGACGTCGCCGGTGCGCGCCAGCTGATGAGCGAGTACGTCGCCGGCCACGACGACCAGCCGGCCGCCCATGCGCTGCTGGGCGAGATCGCGCTGCGCCAGGGCAACGCCGCCGACGCGGCGACGCATTATCGGCGCGCGCTCGCGCTCGATCCGCGGGCGACCGCGCTGTACACGCCGCTGGCGCAGGCGGAGGAGCGCGCCGGCAATGCCAGCGCCGCAGCCGATGCGCGCGCGAAGGCCGGCCCGATCCAGCCGGCACTGGCCGATCCCATTGCCACCGGACTGCTCGGCCGGGCGCCGGCCAGCGCCGCGACGGTCGACCCGGTCACCGCC
>JAEZQS010000193.1 GCA_023412995.1 Pseudomonadota bacterium | reverse complement strand
GGGCGGCCAGGCGATCCGGCCCGACGCGGGCGGCTGGACGCCGGTGGCGCCGAGCGCGATCGCCTTCGACGACTACAACGTGCCGGCCGCGCTGGAGGAATCCGGCATTGCCTCGGTGGTGGCGGATTTCGGCGCGGCCGCGCGCCGTTCGCGCGAGGCGGGATTCCAGGTGATCGAGATCCATGCCGCGCACGGGTACCTGCTGCACGAGTTCCTGTCGCCTCTGTGCAACCGCCGCACCGACCGCTACGGCGGCACCCTGGAAAACCGCGCCCGCGCGCTGCGCGAGGTGGTCGCCGCCGTGCGCGCCGAGTGGCCGGCGCCGCGCCCGCTGTTCGTGCGCGTGTCGGCGACCGACTGGGCCGAAGGGGGCTGGGACATCGACGAATGCGTGGAACTGGCGCGCTGGCTGCGCGCCGATGGCGTCGACCTCGTCGACTGTTCCTCCGGCGGCGCGGTGCCTCACGCACGCGTGCCGGTAGCGCCGGGCTACCAGGTGCCGTTCGCCGCACGCATCCGCCGCGAGGCGGGCATCGCGACGGGGGCCGTGGGGCTGCTGACCGAACCCGCGCAGTTGGAAGCGATCCTCGCGCAAGGCGAAGCCGACCTCGTGCTGCTCGCACGCGAGATGCTGCGCGATCCGTATTTTCCACGCCGTGCCGCCGCTGCCCTGGGCGCACTGATCGAGGCACCGGTGCAGTACGCGCGTGCCTGGTAAGCGGGAGGTGGCGTCGTCAATCGTGCTGTCGCGGCGCTTCTGCAGCGCTCCGGGAGCCCCATGTTGCGCCATTGCGCGGGTGAACAGGATGGGACTCCAATGCGGAAATTGGTTCAAGCAGGCATTCAGCACGCATATCCGGCTGCAGGAATAGCGTGCGCGCACGCGCAAACCAGCGGACGCCGTCCGGGCTCGCGCGGAACCCACCAGGAGTCACCCATGCGTACCATGATCCTCTGCATCCTCGTCGCTGGCGCCTTTTCGATGAACGCGTTCGCAGCGACGCCCACACCGCCGAAGCCGGCGCCGGCAGCCACTGCCCCTGCCAGCCACGCCATGCCGAAGGCACACAAGGCGATGCACAAGCACCACAAGCACACGGCTGCCAAGGTCGAAGCCGGCACCCCGCCGGTCAAGTAGATCCGTCGTGCCAGATCGCCCCGGGCGCGCAGGCTCCCGGGGCGTTTTCGTTCAATGGCTGGCGGCAGGCGCGCGTGGACGTTCCACCGCCGGAAGGAACCACGCCAGCAGGCCGATCGCCGGCAGCCACGCGCAGATGCCATACACCGCCTCGATGCCGATGTGGTCGGCCAGCTGCCCCAGCACGGCGGCACCGATGCCGCCCATGCCGAAGGCGAAGCCGAAGAACAGGCCCGCCACCACGCCCGTGCGCCCCGGCACCAGTTCCTGCGCATATACGATGATGGCGGAGAAGGCGGAAGCGAGCACCAGGCCGATGACCACCGTCAGGAGCGTGGTCCAGGCCAGGTTCGCGTGTGGCAGCAGCAGGGTGAAAGGCAGCACGCCGAGGATCGATCCCCAGATGACGTAGCGCCGGCCGATGCGGTCGCCGATCGGGCCGCCCGCCAGCGTGCCGGCGGCAACCGCGCCGAGGAACACGAACAGGTGCAACTGCGCGGACTGTGCCGACAGCCCGAACTTGTGCATGAGGTAGAACGTGTAATAGCTCGACAGGCTGGCCAGGTAGAAATACTTGGAGAAGATCAGCGCACCCAGCACCAGCATCGTCAGCACGAGCGTGCGGCGCGGCAACAGCGTCTTGCGGACGGCGTGGCCGGCGCGGTGCGCCGGCGCCTGCACCCGGTACCAGCCCCCGATTCGCAGCAGCAGGGTGATCGCGAGCAGGGCGGCGAGGGCGAACCAGGCGACGCTCGCCTGGCCGCGCGGCATCACGATGAAGGCGGCCAGCAGCGGCCCGATCGCCGAGCCGACGTTGCCGCCGACCTGGAACACGGACTGCGCCAGGCCATGCTGCCCGCCCGACGCCATGCGTGCCACGCGCGAGGATTCGGGATGGAACACCGACGATCCCGAACCAACCAGCGCAGCGGCCAGCAGCAGCATCGGGAAGGTGTCGGCATGCGAGAGCAGCAGCAGGCCGGAGAGGGTGAAGCCCATGCCCGCTGCCAGCGACCACGGCATCGGCCGGCGATCGGTCGCGATGCCGACCAACGGCTGCAGCAGCGAGGCGGTGATCTGGAACGTGAGGGTGATCAGGCCGACCTGGCCGAAATCCAGCGCGAAGTTCGTCTTCAGCAGCGGATAGATCGCCGGCAGCAGCGACTGGATCATGTCGTTGAGCAGGTGGCAGGTGCTCAGCATCAGGAGGATCGGAAAGGCCGTGCGCGCGGCATCGCCGGCCCCTGCCATGCCCGGCGGCGGCGAGACGGGTGAATCCGCGGCGGCGCGGGGTTCCGCATCGGGCGACACGGTGGGCGGAAGGGATCGTTCCATCCGCTGATTATCGGGCATCGAGCCCATCCGGAACCGGAATCCTGGCGCCGGCCGCTACCGTCCGCGACGACCCACGCGCCTCGTCCCCCGGATCAGACCTCCAGCGCGGCCAGGTCGCCCTTCGTCTCCAGCCACTCCTTGCGGTCGCTGGCGCGCTTGCGTGCGAGCAGCATGTCCATGATCGCGGCGGTGCCGTCGTCCTCGCCGGCCTCGCCGATCGTCAGCTGCACCAGCCGGCGGGTGTCGGGATGGATGGTCGATTCGCGCAGCTGCGAGGGATTCATCTCGCCCAGTCCCTTGAAGCGCGTGACGGTGACCGCGCCGCGGATCTTCTCGCGCTCGATGCGTTCCAGCAGCGCATTGCGCTCGGCCTCGTCGAGGCAGTAGGTCACCTGCTTGCCGACGTCGACGCGGAACAGCGGCGGCATCGCCACGTACACGTGGCCCTCGCGCACCAGGCGCGGGAAGTGCCGCAGGAACAGCGCCGAAAGCAGGGTCGCGATGTGCAGGCCGTCGGAATCGGCATCGGCCAGGATGATGACCTTGCCGTAGCGCAGGCCGCCGATGTCGTCCTTGCCCGGGTCGCAGCCGATGGCGACGGCGAGATCGTGCACTTCCTGCGAGGCGAGCACCGAGCCGGACTCCACTTCCCAGGTGTTGAGGATCTTGCCGCGCAGCGGCAGGATCGCCTGGAAATCCTTGTCGCGCGCCTGGCGCGCCGACCCGCCGGCCGAATCGCCTTCGACCAGGAACAGTTCCGTGCGCGACAGGTCGCTGGAGGCGCAGTCGGCGAGCTTGCCCGGAAGCGCCGGCCCCTGCGTCACCTTCTTGCGCACGATCTGCTTTTCGGCCTTCAGCCGCAGCGTCGCGCGTTCGATCGCGAGCTGGGCGATGCGCGTGCCGATCCCGGTGTGCTGGTTGAGGTAGAGCGAGAAGCCATCGTGCACCGCGTTCTCGACGAACCCCGCGGCGTCGCGCGAGGAAAGCCGCTCCTTGGTCTGGCCGGAAAACTGCGGGTCGCCCATCTTCAGCGAGAGCACGAAGCAGAGCCGGTCCCATACGTCTTCCGGCGCGAGCCGGATGCCGCGCGGCAGCAGGTTGCGGAATTCGCAGAATTCGCGCAATGCGTTGGTCAGCCCCGAGCGCAGGCCGTTAACGTGGGTGCCGCCCTGCGCGGTCGGGATCAGGTTGACGTAGCTTTCCTGGGTCAGTTCGCCTTCCGGCAGCCAGGCGAGGGCGAACTCCACCGCGCCGTTGTCGCGCTGGTGCTGGCCCACGTACAGCTCCGGCGGCAGGTAGTCGGTCGCGCCCAGCATCAGACGAAGGTAGTCGCGCAGGCCGTCCTCGTAGTACCACTCGTCGCGCTGGCCACCCGCCTCGTCGAACAGGCGCACGGTGAGCCCCGCGCACAGCACCGCCTTCGCGCGCAGCACGTGGCGCAGCCGTGGCATCGAGATCTTCGGCGAGTCGAAATAGTTCGGGTCCGGCCAGAAGCGCAGCGTGGTGCCGGTCTGCCTTTTCGGCACCGCACCGGTGACGGCGAGCGCACTGGCGCGGTCGCCGTCGCGGAAATTCATGCGGTACTGCTGGCCGTCGCGGCGGATCGTCACCTCGACACGCTGCGACAGCGCATTGACGACCGACACGCCGACCCCGTGCAGGCCGCCGGAGTACCGGTAGTTGCGGTTGGAGAACTTGCCGCCCGCATGCAGGCGGGTGAGGATCAGCTCGACGCCGGGGATCTTCTCCTCGGGATGGATGTCGACCGGCATGCCGCGGCCGTCGTCGCCCACCTCGACCGAACCGTCGGCGTGCACCGTGACCTCGATCGTGCGCGCATGCCCGGCGAGTGCCTCGTCGACAGAATTGTCGACGACTTCCTGCACCAGGTGGTTCGGGCGCGAGGTGTCGGTGTACATGCCCGGCCGGCGCTTGACCGGGTCCAGGCCGGACAGGACCTCGATGTCGGCGGCGTTGTAGCGGGAGCTCATGCGGGTCGGCTTTCCGGGTAGCGGTCAACACGCCAGCATGGCGAGAGCCGCAGCCGCGATCAAGCCCCCGCGGAGGCCGCAGCGCACGGAGGCGGCCTCCGCTCCGCGGCTACGCCTCGAAGCCGTGGCAGAAGAGCGTGTCCGTGCGGTACTCGTAGGCACCGACGTCGGTGCGCGCGTGTGATGGATGCCGGCACGCGACGAGGTCGACCGTGCGCGGATAGCCGGGACCGCGCTGGTCGCTGGCCAGCCCGGCCGGGTTGCTGCCGGCGTCGATGGCCGGGCTGTCACGGGGGACGGGATGGATCGGTGCGTTGCCGGCGCCTTCGACGGCAAGCGGCAGCAGCTGCGCGTCGGTGCCGAACTGGTTGCCGCTGTCGACGCCGTTGATCAGGCCGGCGGGCGGGGTCGAGTGCAGCAGCGAGTCCGCGACGTGGAGCAGGCGGTTGGGCGACGACGAGGGACTGATGTCGATGCGCCGGAAGCTGTCGTCCGGGCCGTGCGTATTGTGCGAGAACAGCGTGCTGTCGACATGCACCGTCGCCGCCCCCATCCAGAGCGCGCCGCCGTCGCTTGCCGCGGCGCTGCCCGTGGTCGCGGTGCGGTTCCAGGCCAGCGTGCTGTTGCGCAGGTAAAGGGTGCCGCTGGTGGTGGCCACGATGCCGCGGCCGTTGGAATGCGGCGTGAAGTTGCCGGAAAAGGTGCTGTTCTCGATCACGCCGGGCAGGGTGCCTGCCGAGGAGGATCCACCGTAGTAGATCGCCGCCCCGAGCGGCTCGAGGGTCGAGTTGCCGACGAAACTGCTGCGGGCGACATGGAACGAGGGCTTGGTCGTTCCTGCGCTGATCGCGCCGCCCGCGAAATGGGAGGCATTGCCGAGGAATACGCTGTCCTCGATCACGACGTCGGGTGCCGGCGTGCCCAGGTACAGCCCACCGCCATGGCCGGCCTGGTTGCCCTGCACGAGGCAGCGCCGCATCGTCAGGCGGCCGTTGTTGTGGTACACGGCGCCACCGGTGTCGTTGTTGCCGGGGCCTGCCTGGTTGTCCTGCAGCACCACGTCTTCCAGCGTGAGGTCGCCGTACGCCAGGCGGATCGCGCCGCCGCGCGACACCGAGCGGTTGTTGCGCAGGAGCGCATCGCGCACCATCAGGTGCTCGTCCTCGCCGGAGATGGCGCCGCCGTCGCTCGCCTGGCCGTTTTCCAGCACGAGCCCGGACAGCACGGTCGTCGTGCGCGCGCCGCTGGCGCGATCGAGCCGGAACAGGCGGTTGCCGCCGGCGCCGGACAGCGCCAGTGACGGCACCCCGGGCCCTTCCACCACGAGCGAGTCGGCGACCCGTATCTCGCTCGCGAGGATGATCGTGCCGGCAAGGCCGGGCTGGAAACGGATGGTGTCGGTGCCGGGCGCGGCGTTGGCCTCGGCCACGGCGCTGCGCAGGCTGCCGCTGCCGTTGTCGGCGAGCGAGGTGACCGTGAAGGTGGCGGCGTCTGCGGCGGTTGCGGCAAGCGCAGCGGCGCTGAAGAGGGCGGTCGCGAATTTCATGCGAGGAACTCCAGTCGAAGATCGCGGAAAGCCCGCGGAGGCGGCCATCATGCCCGCCCCCACCCGTGCCTTCTGCCCCGGAGGTCCGCTACGCGCGTGATGCAGTTCCTCGACGCGTGTCCTTTTTGCACGGCAGGCGAAAGGGTCGGCTGCCGCGTCGTCAATCCCGCGGCGGCGGACAGGCCAGCCGCGCAACCCGTTGAAGGGGTGCCACCGGCGGGACGGATCGCTGGGGAG
>JAEZQS010000166.1 GCA_023412995.1 Pseudomonadota bacterium | reverse complement strand
CGCTGGCGCCGCGGCTGGACGTGGTGGGCGCCGAACCCGCCGGTGCCGCCGATGCCTGCGAGTCGCTGCGACGCGGCGAGCGCATCAGCGGGTTCGTGCCGGACACGGTATGCGATGGCCTGCGTGCGCTCGTCGGCGAGGTGAACCTGCGCCTCCTGCGCCTGCACTCGGTGCAGGTGGATACGGTCGAAGACTCCGCGACGCTCGCGGCGATGCAACTGCTCCGGCAGCACCTCGGCATGGTGGTCGAGCCCTCCTCGGCCATCGTGCTGGCGCTGGTGCTGGCCCACCGCGACCGTTTCGCCGGCCGCCGCGTCGGGCTGGTGCTGTCGGGCGGCAATGTCGATGCGGAACCGCCGGCCGGGTGAGCGGCGCGGCAGCCGCCCTCAATCGGGCGGTCCGGTGGGCCGCGGGGGCCGGGGCCGCGCCCCGGCATCCCCGCCGGACGGCGCACGCATCCCGCGCACGCTGACGATGGCGAGGGCGCCGGCAATCAGCACGATGCCGGCGGCTTCCGGCAGGCTGGGCCGTTCGCCGAGGAGTACCCAGGCGAGGCCGATGCCGGCCACCGGGACGACCAGGCTGGAAAGCCCGGCCAGGCCGGCCGGCAGGCGCTGCACCACGTAGGACCACAGCACCCAGGCAAGACCGGAAGCCAGCACGCCGTTGTAGGCGAGCGCGGCGATGAAGCCCGGCGTCCATTGCACCGCGCGCTCGTCCGTCAGCAGGGCGAGCGTGCACAGCCCGACGGTGCCGGCCAGCATCTGCCAGGCGGTGAGCGACAGCACGCGCGTGCCGCTCGCCAGCAGGCGCTTGGAGAGCACCACGCCAAACGCCCAGGAGAGGCCGCCGGCCAACGCCAGCAGGGTGCTTTCGACCCCGCCCAGCCCGTGCCACGGCTCGAGCACCAGCGCGAGGCCCGCGGCGGCGACCGCCAGTCCGATCCACGCGCGAAGCAGCGGCCGCTCGCCCAGCAGCCACCACGCCAGCAGCACCACCCAGAACGGCATGGTGTAGGCAAGGAGCGCAGTCTTGCCGGCGCGCCCGTCCACCAGCGCCCACTGCACCAGCGCCTGGAAGGCGAACGTCTGCGCGGCGCCGACCAGCAGGACCGGCAGCCACGGCGGTGGGCGCAGCGGCTCGCGCCGCGCGAGCAGCAGGGCGAACAGCACCGCGCTGCCGAGCACCGAACGCAACGCCGCGAACTCGAACGGGCCGCTGTAGCGCAGCACCTGCTTCATGACGATCCAGTTGTAGCTCCACACCAGCGTCAGCACGCCGAGCGCGACCAGGGCGATGCGGCGGGAATCGGCTGCCATGGGGAGGATCCGTGGGCGCGGGCGGGGGCGGCGTGGCGCCGCGGCGAGCGGCCGTATGATACGGCCATCCAGCCGGGGCTCGCCGATGGCCGAAGACAGTCGCAAGCGATGCGCGTGGGCCGGCGACGGCGCCGGCGAGCGCATGCGCGCGTACCACGACGAGGAATGGGGCGTGCCGCTGCACGAAGACCGCCGCCTGTTCGAATTCCTGTGCCTGGAAGGCGCCCAGGCCGGGCTCTCATGGCGCACCGTGCTCGACAAGCGCGACAACTACCGGCGTGCATTCCGCGAATTCGACATTGCCGCCTGTGCAGCGCTGACCGATGCGCAGCTCGCTGCGTTGCTCGGCGATCCCGGCCTGATCCGCAACCGGCTGAAGATCGCCTCGGTTCGCGGCAATGCGCGGGCTGCAGTCGAGGCGATCGGGCAATCCGGCAGCCTGGATGCGTTCCTGTGGCAATTCGTCGACGGCACGCCGGTGCGAAATGCCTGGCGCAGCAGCGCCGAGGTGCCGGCCACCACGCCCGTGTCCGACCGCATGAGCCGGGAACTGCGCCGGCGCGGCTTCCGCTTCGTCGGCTCGACCATCTGCTACGCCTTCATGCAGGCGACCGGCATGGTCGATGACCACCTCGCCAGCTGCTTCCGGCACGGTGCACCGGCGCCGCGCCGCCGCAGGACTTCCGCGTGTTCGTGACCGACCCGCAGGCGTTCCTGGCGGCGTGGGACTCGGGCGCCTTCATGCCTTGCCTGCCCGCCACCGCGCGGGGCGCATTCCTGGTGTCACCGGCCAGCAGCTCGCTCGCGGCCGAGTCGGCCAGCGACAACCGCTACATGGATCCGTCCGGCATGGCCGATGTCGCTGCACTCCGCGCGCAGCACGACGGGCTGGCGCGCCCGCTCGGCGCCGACCTGCGGGTCGTCACCTTCCCCGGCGACGCCGGCGCGCCCGACGGCCTGTTCCCCAACAACGTCTTCGCCAGCGTGCGCGGGCGCCTCGTGGTCGGCCGCATGCGCCATCCCGTGCGCCAGCGCGAGGCGGCACGCAGCGACATCCGCGGCTTCTTCCGCGATGTGCTCGGCTACGCCACCTGGGATCTGTCGACGCGAACCGGCCTCGTGGCCGAACTCACCGGCGCGCTGGTGATCGACCGCGCGCGCGGGGTCGGCTTCTGCGGGCTGTCAGGTCGCTGCGACCTCGCCGGCGCCCGCGCGATGCATGCCGCGTTCGGGCTGCGCCTGACCTTCGCGTTCGACCTCGCGCCGGGCGAATACCACGCCAACGTGGTGCTGGCGATCCTCGCCGGCCGTGCCGCCATCCTCGCGCCCGACGGTTTCCGCGATGCCGCCGTGCCGGCCGCGATCGCGCGCGCCTATGCCGGCGCGACGGTGCTGCTGGACGCGGCGCAGAAG
>JAEZQS010000098.1 GCA_023412995.1 Pseudomonadota bacterium | reverse complement strand
GCGCTGCTCACGGCGGGTGCCTCGCAGCGCGTGCAGGCGCCTGGCGCGGCTGTGCCAGCAGCAGGCAGACGCTGTGCGCCTGCACCGCCAGCGTCGCATCGCGCGGCAGCGCCGCGGGTTCGCGCGCCGGGTCGGCACTGTCCAGCAGCCGCTGCCATGCCAGCGACGGCGGTGGCAACGCGAAATCGCGCGCATCGGCGCTGCCGTTGAACAGCAGCAACAGGCATTCGGGCTCGCCATCGTCGCCGGCGACCACGCGACGGGCGACCAGCAGCCGCGCCTCGGCAAAGGCCCAGTCGTCCTCGTCGAGTTCCTTCGCCTGCTCGTCGAACCACGCCAGTTCGGGCAGGCCCGGAATCACTTCGCGCTCGCCGTGCAGGAAGTGGCCTGCGCGCAGGCCGGCGTGGCGCCGGCGCAACGCGAACAGCCGCTGGACATAGGCAATCTGCTCGCGCCCGGCGTCGGTGGCGGCAAGCGACCAGTCGTACCAGGAGACCGCGTTGTCCTGGCAGTAGGCGTTGTTGTTGCCGCCCTGGCTGCGGCCGAACTCGTCGCCACCGAGGAGCATCGGCGTGCCGAGCGAGAAAGCCAGCGTGGCCAGGAAGGCGCGCTGCACGCGTGCACGCAGTGCCTGGATCGCGGGATCGTCGCTCGGTCCTTCCACGCCCCAGTTGCGGCTGGCGTTGTCGTCGGTGCCGTCGCGGTTGTCCTCGCCGTTGGCTTCGTTGTGCTTGTGCTCGTAGCGGACCAGGTCGGCGAGGGTGAAGCCGTCGTGGGCGGTCACGAAATTGACCGAGGCCCACGGCCGGCGGTGGCCGTGGTCGAACAGCCCGGCCGACCCCTGGATCGCATGGGCGAGGTTGCCGCGCTGGCCCGGCTCGCCTTTCCAGAAGCGGCGCACGTCGTCGCGGAAGCGGCCGTTCCATTCCGCGAACCCGGGCGGATGCGCGCCAAGCTGGTAGCCGCCGGGGCCGACGTCCCATGGCTCGAACACCAGTTTCGACTGCGCCAGCACGGGGTCCTGGCGCAGCACCTCGAACAGGCCCGCGTCGGGATGGAACCCGTCGTGCTCGCGGCCGAGGGTCACGCCGAGGTCGAAGCGGAAGCCGTCCACGTGGTAGGCCTCGACCCAGTGGCGCAGCGAGTCGGCGATGAGCTGGATCACGCGCGGATGGGCGCAGTCGAGGGTGTTGCCGGTGCCGGTGTCGTCGATGCAGTGGCGCGGGTCGTCCGGCGACAGGCGGTAATAGCTGGCATTGTCGAGCCCGCGCAGGCTGAGGGTGGGACCGAGTTCGTTGCCCTCGCAGGTATGGTTGTAGACGACGTCGAGCAGCACCTCGATGCCGGCCCGGTGCAGCGCCCTGACCGCATCCTTCACTTCCGCCAGCTGCCCGCTGGAAAGATAGGCCGGCTCGGGCGCGAAGAAGGCCAGCGTGTTGTAGCCCCAGTAGTTGCGCAGCCCCAGCTCGACCAGGCGGCGGTCCTGCAGGAACGCGTGCACCGGCATCAGCTCGATGGTGGTCACGCCGAGGCGCACCAGGTGGTCCACCAGCCACGGATTGGCGAGGCCGCGGAAACTGGCGCGCTCGGCCAGTTCGAGGCCGTCGAGCTGGCGCGTGATGCCGCGCACGTGCGTCTCGTAAATGACCGTGCGCTCCCACGGCACGTGCGGCGCCACGTCGCCGTGCCAGTTGTAGGCGTCGTCGACGACCACGGCCTTGGGCATCGCCGCGGCGCTGTCGCGGCGGTCGAAACTGAGGTCCGCGCGTGGCGAGTTGACCCGGTAGCCGTACAGCGCGTCGGTCCAGCGCAGCGTGCCCGCGAGCTGGCGCGCATACGGATCGAGCAGCAGCTTGTGCGGGTTGAAGCGATGGCCGGCATGCGGTTCGTACGGTCCGTCGGCGCGCAGTCCGTAGAGGTCGCCCGGCACCACCCCCGGCACGTAGCCGTGCCAGATGCCGTCGGTGCATTCGGGAAGGCGGTGGCGCGCGATCTCGCGCCGTCCGTGGCGATCGAACAGGCAGACGTCGATCGCGCGCGCATGGTCGGAGAAGACCGCGAAGTTCGTTCCCGCGCCATCGCTGCTGGCGCCCAGCGGATACGGTGCACCGGCTTCGATCGTGGGGTCAATGCGCATGGGAACCCGCCGGTTCGAGCAGCAGGACCGCCAGTGGCGGCAGCACGAGGTCGACCGACCAGGCCTCGCCATGGCAGGCGATCGCCTCCGCGCGGACGCCGCCGCCGTTGCCCATGCCGCTGCCGCCGTAAGCGGTGGCATCGGTGTTGAGCCGTTCGTGCCAGTGGCCGCCGCAC
The DNA here is from genome assembly GCA_023412995.1 of Pseudomonadota bacterium. Taxonomy (GTDB): domain Bacteria; phylum Pseudomonadota; class Gammaproteobacteria; order Xanthomonadales; family Rhodanobacteraceae; genus Dokdonella_A. Next base: position 1,909 of record JAEZQS010000098.1, on the reverse strand, counting down.
GGCACGCCGATGCGGTAGCCCTGGCGCGGCAGTGGCGTCAGGTTCGCCACCGCGAGCAGCGGCAGGCCGTCGCGCCGCAGCCACGCATAGACGCTTTGCGCGCGGTCGTCGCCGACCTGCCAGGAAAATGCCGCCGCTTCGGCGTCGCCCTCGTGCAACGCCGGCACGTCGCGATGCAGGCGGTTGAGGTCGCGCACCAGGCGCTGCACGCCCCGGTGCGCCGGCTGGTCCAGCAGGTCCCACGGCAGCGCCTGCTGGTGGTTCCACTCGCCCGGCTGCGCCAGCTCCCCACCCATGAACAGGAGCTTCTTGCCGGGGTGCGCCCACATGAAGGCGAAACAGGCACGCAGGTTGGCGAAGCGCTGCCAGTCGTCGCCCGGCATGCGCCCGAGCAGCGAACGCTTGCCGTGCACCACCTCGTCGTGCGAGAGCGGCAGGATGAAGCGCTCGGAAAAGGCGTACAGCAGGCCGAACGTCAGCGCATCGTGGTGGAAGCGCCGGTGCACCGGGTCGCGCGCGAAATATTGGAGGGTGTCGTGCATCCAGCCCATGTTCCACTTGTAGTCGAAGCCGAGGCCGCCCTGCGCCACCGGCGCGGTCACGCCCGGCCAGGCGGTGGACTCCTCGGCCATGGTGACGGCGCCCGGCGCGTGCGCGTGCACCGCCTCGTTGAGGTCCTTGAGGAAGGCGATCGATTCGTAGTTCTCGCGCCCGCCGTGCACGTTGGGCACCCACTCGCCCGGGCGGCGGCTGTAGTCCCGGTAGAGCATCGAGGCGACCGCGTCCACGCGCAGCGCATCGACGTGGAAGCGGCGCAGCCACTCCAGGGCGCTGGCGATGAGGAACCCGCGCACCTCGTTGCGGCCATGGTTGTAGATCAGGGTGTTCCAGTCGTGGTGGAAGCCCTCGCGCGGGTCGGCGTGCTCGTACAGCGCGCTGCCGTCGAAGCGCGCCAACCCGTGCGCGTCGGTCGGGAAGTGCGCGGGCACCCAGTCGAGCACCACGCCGATGCCTTCGCCGTGGCAACGGTCGACGAAGCGGGCGAACTGCGCCGGCGAACCGTGGCGCGCGGTCGGCGCGAAGAGTCCGAGCGGCTGGTAACCCCACGAGCCGCTGAACGGGTGTTCGGTGACCGGCAACAGCTCGAGGTGGGTGAAGCCCATGTCGGCGACGTAGGGCAGCAGGCGGTCGCCCAGCGCATCCCAGTCCAGTGGCTGCCCCGCGGCATCGTGCATCCAGCTGGCGGCATGCACTTCGTAGATGCCGAGCGGCGAGCGCGCCGACTGCCGCGCGCCGCGGCTTGCCATCCACGCCTGGTCGGTCCAGGCATGGCGCAGCGGGTGCGCCACCACCGAGGCCGTCGCCGGGGGCAGTTCGGCCTGGCGCGCCACCGGATCGGCCTTGAACGGCAGCAGGTGGCCATGCGCGTCGCGCAGCGCGAACTTGTAGCGGTCCCCCGGGCCGACGCCCGGCACGAAGATCTCCCACACGCCGGCGCCGTGGCGCAGGCGCATCGGATGGCGGCGCACGTCCCACTGGTTGAAGTCGCCCACGACGCCGACCCACGACGCCTGCGGCGCCCACACCGCGAAGCGCGTGCCGGCGACGCCCTCGACCTCGATGGGATTGGCACCCAGGTGATCGGCCAGCGCGAGTTCGCGCCCGGCGGAGATCCTCGCGAGGGCGTCCTCCTCGAGTTGTGGGCCGAAGGCGTACGGATCGGCCAGCTCCTGCACCGCGTCCGGCCAGTGCACGCGCAGGCGATAAGGCGCCGCCGCGTGCGGCCCGGAAAGCGGGGCCGCGAACAGCCCGGCATCGGCGATGCGTTGCAGCGGTTGCACGCTGCCGTCGGGCCAGAGTGCCTCCACTGCGCTGGCCCCGGGCTGGAGCGTGCGCAGCAGCGTGCGGC
>JAEZQS010000342.1 GCA_023412995.1 Pseudomonadota bacterium | reverse complement strand
CCCGCGATGCCCCGCTGCGCGCGCGCACCGCCCAGCGCGCGCACCGGCGCGCCCTGCGCTACACCGCCGCCCGCATGACACGCCGCTACCTCGACGCCTATGCCGCCCTCACCCATCGCGAGGCCGTCGCATGCGCGTCGTGATGTTCTGCCATTCGCTGCTGTCGGACTGGAACCACGGCAACGCGCACTTCCTCCGGGGCGTCTGCGACGAGTTGCGCCGGCGCGGCCATGTGGTGGACGTGTACGAGCCCGCCGGCGCCTGGAGCCTGGCCAACCTCGTCGCCGAACACGGCATCGCGCCGATCGAGGCGTTCCACCGCGCCTATCCCGGGCTCACCAGCCACGTCTACGATGCCGCGACGTTCGACCTCGACGCCGCACTGGACGCCGCCGACGTCGTGCTGGTGCACGAATGGAACGAGCCGGCGCTGGTGCGCCGCATCGGCGCGCACCGGCGCGGCGGCGGTCGCTACCGCCTGCTGTTCCACGACACCCATCATCGAGCCGTCAGCGAACGCGACGCCATTGCCGGCTACGACCTCGACGGCTACGACGGCGTGCTCGCCTTCGGCGAGGCGATCCGCGAGCGCTACCTGCGCGAGGGCTGGAGCCATGCGGCCTGGACCTGGCACGAGGCCGCCGACACGCGCCGCTTCCGCCCGCTGCCGAACGTGGCGCGGGCGGCGGATCTCGCCTGGATCGGCAACTGGGGTGACGAGGAGCGCAGCCGCGAGCTGCACGAATTCGTGCTCGATCCGGCACGCGCGCTGCGCCTGTCCGGCACCATCCACGGCGTGCGCTGGCCCGACGGCGCCCGCGCCGCGGCCGCCGATGCCGGGCTCGACTACCGCGGCTGGCTCGCCAACTTCGACGCACCGGCCGTGTTCGCGCGCCACCGCGTGACGGTGCACGTGCCGCGCCGGCCCTACGTCGAGCACCTGCCCGGCATCCCGACCATCCGCCCGTTCGAGGCGCTAGCGTGCGCGATCCCGCTGGTCTGCGCCCCGTGGCGGGACAGCGAAGGCCTGTTCCGCCCGGGCCGCGACTACCTCGTCGCCGAGGACGGCGCGGCCATGCAGCGCCACCTGCGCGCGCTGCTCGACGATGCCGGCATGGCGCACGAACTGGCCGCCAACGGCCTCGAGACCGTGCGCGCGCGCCACACCTGCGTGCACCGCGTGGACGAGCTGCTGGCGATCGTCGCGGCGCTGGGTACGCACACTGCTGAAAGGGAGACCGCGTGAACTTCGCATTCTTCGGCTCGAGCCTCGTTTCGGCGTACTGGAACGGCGCGGCAACCTATTACCGCGGCCTGATCCGCAACCTCGCGGCGCGCGGCCACGCCGTCACCTTCTACGAGCCCGACGCCTTCGAGCGCCAGTCGCACCGCGACATGGATGATCCGTCCTGGGCGCGCAGCGTCGTGTACGCCAACGATCCCGCCGCCATGCGACGCGCGCTGGACGATGCCGCGGACGCCGACGTGATCGTCAAGACCAGCGGCGTCGGCGTGTTCGACCGCGAGCTGGAAGCGGCAGTGCCCGCCATGAAGCGCCCTGGCAACCTCGTCGTCTTCTGGGACGTGGATGCCCCCGCGACGCTCGATCGCGTGCAGCATGACCCCGCCGATCCGTTCCGCGCGCTGATTCCCCGCTACGACCTCGTGTGCACCTACGGCGGCGGCGGGCCAGTAGTGGACGCCTACACGGCGCTCGGCGCCCGCCATTGCGAACCGGTCTACAACGCGCTCGACACCACCACCCACCATCCGGTGCCGAAGGAGCAGCGCTTCGCCGCCGATCTCGGCTTCCTTGGCAACCGCCTGCCGGACCGCGAGGCCCGCGTGGAGGAATTCTTCCTGCGCGCTGCCACCCTGCGTCCGCGGCAGCGCTTCCTGCTTGGCGGCAGCGGCTGGGCCGACAAGGCGCTGCCGGACAACGTCGATTACCTCGGCCACGTCTACACGCGCGACCACAACGCGTTCAACACCAGCCCGCGCGCGGTGCTCAACGTGAGCCGGGAGAGCATGGCGCGCTACGGCTTTTCCCCCGCGACGCGCGTATTCGAGGCGGCCGGTGCGGGCGCCTGCCTGGTCACCGACACGTGGGAAGGCATCGAGGAATTCCTCGAACCGGACACCGAGGTGCTGGTCGCCCGGGACGGCGAGGAGGTCGCCGCCCACCTCGACGGCCTGGACGACGCCCGCGCGGCACGCATCGGCGCGGCGGCGCTCCGCCGCGTCCGCAACGAGCACACCTATGCCCACCGCGCGGCGCAGCTGGAGGCGCTGCTGGAGGGACGGCGGCCGGCGCCACCCGCGCAGGACGTCCCGCTGCTGGTGGAGCTGCGCTGATGCGCATCGCGATGCTCGGCCTCTCGATCACCTCCTCGTGGGGCAACGGCCACGCCACCACCTATCGCGGGCTGGTGCGCGAGCTGGACGCGCTTGGCCATCGCGTCACCTTCCTCGAGCGCAACGTGCCGTGGTACGCCGACCACCGCGACCTGGCGCAGCCGCCCTTCGGACGCACCTTCCTCTACTCGGGATTCGACGAACTGCGCACGCGCTTCCGCGACGAGGTGGCGCATGCCGACGCGGTGATCGTGGGCTCGTACGTGCCCGACGGCATCCAGGTGGGCGACTGGGTGCAGCAGACCGCCAACGGCACCACGGCCTTCTACGACATCGACACGCCGGTGACGCTGGCGCAGCTGGCCGCCGGCACCTGCGACTACCTCGCCCCGCGCCTGGTGCCAGGCTACGACGTCTACCTTTCCTTCACCGGCGGCCCGACCCTGCAGCGGCTGGAGCGCGAGTTCGGTTCGCCCTGCGCACGCGCGCTCTACTGCGCGTTCGACCCGTCGCATTACCATCCCGAACCGGCCACCCCGCGCTGGGACCTCGGCTACCTCGGCACCTGGAGCGCCGACCGGCAGCCCAAGGTGGACCGCCTGCTGGTGGAACCGGCGCGCCGTTGGCCCGAAGGTCGCTTCGTCGTCGGCGGCCCCATGTATCCCGAATCGATCGCCTGGCCCGCCAACGTCGAGCGGCGCGAGCACGTGGCACCCGGCGAGCACCGCGCCTTCTACACGCGCCAGCGCTTCACCTTGAACGTCACGCGCGAGGACATGGTGCGTGCCGGCTGGTCGCCGAGCGTGCGCCTGTTCGAGGCGGCCGCCTGCGCGACGCCGATCATCTCCGATCGCTGGCCCGGCATCGAATCGCTGTTCCGCCCCGGCAGCGAGATCCTGCTCGCCGACAGCGCCGACGACGTGCTGGCGCTGCTCACCGGGATGGACGAGACCGAGCGCACCGCCATCGGCCGGCGCGCGCGCCAGCGGGTGCTGGCCGAACACACCGCCGCGCACCGCGCGGCCGAGCTGGTCGACGCCCTGTCCGAGGCGCGCGCCGTGGCGGCACGCGCCGACATCGCCTGAGGAGGCACCATGGATGCGCTGAAGACCCTGCAGTCGCACGGCGCGGAATCCGGCCCGCAGGCCGCGCGCATCCGCGAGTTCGGCCCCTGGTTCCACAACCTGCACCTGCCGGACGGCAGCCAGACCGCACCGGACCATCCGCTGGGCGACTTCCCGGCTTTCAAGTGGGCCCACCTCGCCCCCCATCTTCCCGCCGACATGGGTGGCCTGCGTGTCCTCGACATCGGCTGCAACGCCGGCTTCTACAGCTTCGAACTGGCCCGCCGCGGCGCCGATGTGGTGGCGATGGACCACGACCCGCACTACCTGCGCCAGGCCGAATGGGCGCGCAACCAGCTCGGCCTCGACGGCCGCGTCGAACTGCGCGAAGGCGACGTCTACGAACTGGCGCAGCGCCACGAACGCTACGACGTGGTGCTGTTCCTCGGTGTCTTCTACCACCTGCGCCACCCGCTGCTCGGCCTCGATCTCGCAGCGGCCGCCAGCCGCGACCTGCTGCTGTTCCAGAGCCTCTCCACCCGCGCACCCGACGCCGCCGCCGACACGCGCGACCCCGGCTTCGGCGAACTCGACCGCCTGCGCCAGGACGCCTGGCCCAAGCTCGCCTTCATCGAACACGAACTCGCCGGCGACCCCACCAACTGGTGGGTTCCCAACGAACCGGCCATGCAGGCCATGCTGCGCTCCACCGGTTTCGAGGTCATCTCGCAGCCCGACATCGACGTGTACGTCTGCCGCCGCGGCGAGCGCGCCGACACCGCCACCGCCTCGCTGCGCCACCTGCTGCACCGGCTCGGCGTGCCCTCGCGCTAACGCGCGCCGAGGGCGCAGCGGCCAGGCCGCGGCATTCTTCCCGCCTCCCCGGCACGGTTACACTGCGCGGCCAGCCCGGGACCGCTGCAGTGAACGATCAAGACCGACGCGCTGCCGGCACCGCGCCGCAGCACACGCCCCTCATGCGTCAGTACTTCGCCGCCAAGGCGTCGTACCCGGACACGCTCGTGTTCTTCCGCATGGGCGACTTCTACGAGCTCTTCTACGACGACGCGCGCAAGGCGGCGCGGCTGCTGGACATCACGCTGACGCAGCGCGGGCAGTCGGCGGGGCAGCCGATTCCGATGGCGGGCGTTCCCTACCATGCCGCCGAAGGCTACCTTGCGCGGCTGGTGCGGCTGGGCGAGTCGGTCGCCATCTGCGAGCAGATCGGCGACCCGGCGGCGGCGAAGGGTCTGGTCGAGCGCCAGGTGGTGCGGGTGGTGACGCCCGGCACCGTGACCGATGCCGCACTGTTGGAGGATCGCCGCGACACCCTGCTGCTGGCGATCGTGGCGGGCGCGCAGGGCCGTTTCGGCCTCGCCTGGCTCGATCTTGCCGCCGGCCGCTTCCGCGTCGGTGAAGCGGCCGATGCGGGGGCGCTGGCGGCCGAGCTCGCGCGCCTCGCGCCAGCCGAAACGCTGGTCGCCGAAGAGGGCGCCTGGCCGCCGGTCGTGACCGCCTTGCCGGGGC
>JAEZQS010000329.1 GCA_023412995.1 Pseudomonadota bacterium | reverse complement strand
CCTACGGAAAGCCCGTACCGGCCGTGCCGCCCGTGCTGTCGTAGGAGCGCTGAAAGCGCGACCGTGGGCTGGCCGGCCGCGGTGCTAATACGATGCGTTCGTCGCGTATACGGTTTCGCGGTCGCGGCTGCGCCGCTCCTACGGGCTTCCGGCGCGGGCGAGCATGTCGCGGCCGATTTCCTGCAGAGGCGGATGGGGGGAGGCGCGCAGGGCGTTGCCGGTTCTGGCGAGGAAGGCGGGGGTGCCGGTGGCGAGGGTGCGGCGGAGCCAGCGGGCGGCTTCGTCGATGCGGCCGGATCCGGCGAGGACGGCGGCGTAGCTGGCCTGGCCACGGAAATCGCCGGCGAAGGCGGAGCGGCGGTACCACTCGAGTGCCGCGGCGGGATCGCGCTCGACCAGCCAGCCTTCCTCGTAGTGGCGGCCGACGAGGTTCATCGATTTCGCGTGGCCGAGGGCGGCGGCGCTGCGGTACCAGTCCAGTGCTGCCGCGGGATCGGCCTTCACGCCGCGGCCGGTCGCGAGCAGGTTGGCGAGGTTGTACATGCCCCAGTCGAGGCCGCATGCCGCGGCCCTGCGGTACCACGCGGCAGCACGGCTGGCGTCGGCCGGCGTGCCGTGGCCGAGTTCGTGACAGCGACCCACCATGTTCATGGCGCGCGCGTCGCCGGCGCTCGCGGCGAGCGTGTACCAGTACAACCCCTCAGCCGGGTCAGGCGGCGCGCCGCGTCCCTCGCACAGCATCTGTGCATAAAGGGACTGCGCGCCGACATGGCCGGCACGCGCGGCGGCGTGCACCTCGGCGACGGCGGTCGCGGGGTCGCTGCGCAGCAGAGCCGCCATGCGCGCGCGATCGAACGCGGGTGCGGACGGCAACGCCACGCGGGCGGGCGATTCAGGCATCACGTCGGTTGCACGACAGTCTTGCAGTTGATGAAACAGCGCGCCAACGCGCGTGCAGCCAACCGTCGCTGCGAAGGGACCGGCGGCTACGCATCGGACCACGCGCGCAGCAGGTTGTGGTACACGCCCGTCAGCTGCACCAGCTCCGGCGCGTCCGGCACGCGCGCGGTGAGCTGCTGGATCGCCACGTCGAGGTCGAACAGCGTGCGCCGCTGTTCGGCCGAACGCACCAGGCTCTGGATCCAGAAGAACGAGGCCACCCGCGCGCCGCGCGTCACCGGCGTCACGCGGTGCAGACTGCTGCCCGGGTACAGCACGAGGTCGCCTGCCGGCAGCTTCACCGCATGGGTGCCGTAGGTGTCCTCGATCAGCAGCTCGCCGCCCTCGTATTCGTCCGGTCCGGCGAGGAACAGCGTGGCGGAAAGATCCGTCCGCACCGGCTCGGCCGGCGTGGCGCGGCGGTCGTAGCGGATCGCGTTGTCGACGTGGTTGCCGAACGACTGCCCGCCTTCGTAGCGGTTGAACAGCGGCGGGTAGATGCGCCGCGGCAACGCGGCGGCGAAGAAGGTCGGATGGCGCGCCACCGCCTCCTGCACCAGCGCGCCGAGCTCGCGCGCGAGGGGGTCGGACTCGGGCAGCTGCCGGTTGTGCTTGGCCTGCGCCGACTGGTAGCCGGCGGTGAGGCGACCGTCCGCCCACGGCGCCGCGGCCAGGCGCTCGCGGCAGCGCGCGAGTTCGCCGGCATCGAGCACCTGCGGGATGTGCAGCAGCATGGCAGCCGTCCTCGCGCCCGGATCAGAAGTCGATGTCGGCCGACAGCAGCACCGAGCGGCCCGGCGCCGGCATTGCGAAGTGCACCGGGTAGGCGCGCGTGTAGTAGGTCTCGTCGGTGAGGTTCTGCAGGTTGAGCCGCAGCCCGACGCGCTCGCTCACCTGCCAGCTCGCCATCGCGTCGAAGCGCCAGTACGAGGGCACGCCGTATTCGGTGAGCAGGCCGTCGGCGCCATTGACGCGGAAGCTGCCCGCGACGTCGTCGACGTAGAACGCGCCGCCGCCGAAGCTGACGTCCTCCGTCGCCTGCCAGCCGGCCCACAGGCTGAGGCTGTGCTCGGGCGTGTTGGCCAAGCGCGTACCGTTGAGCGGGTTGGGCTCGCCGCCGGTGAAGCCGCCGTCGACCAGTTCGCTGTCCATGAAGGCGTAGCCGGCAAAGAGGCTCCAGTTTTCGCCGATGCTGCCGGAAGCGGACAGTTCCACCCCGCGCACGCGCGTCTCGCCGATGTTGGCGTAGGCGCCGTCTGCGTCGAGCTGGCGCGCGTTGGTCTTGCGGGTGTCGAACACGTCCGCTGCCAACGACAGCCGGTCGTTGGCGAGCGACCACTTGATGCCGAGTTCGAGGTTGCGGCTCTTTTCCGGATCGAGGTCGGTGATGCTGACCGGGTTGGTGTCGCTCCCCTCGCCGAGAAAGCTGCCGGGCGGCGTCGCCGACGTCGCCCACGAGAAGTACACGCTGCCCTCCTCCACCGGCTTCCACACCAGGCCCGCCTGCCCGCTCCACACATTGCTTTCGCTGCGGTGGTCCTCGGTGATGCGCAGGCCCTGGTAGCCGCGCGGGCAGACCTGGCCCGGGAGTTCCGGGCAGTAGGTCACCGGCGCGGTGGTGGCGAAGCGGTCGTAGCGGACGCCGACGTTGGCGAGCCAGTGCTCGTTGAAGTGCACGGTGTCGATCGCGTACAGCGCCTGGGTGGTGCCGCGGGTGCGGATGGGCGCGTTCGCGCGCACGATAGGGGCGGGCGAGAAGACGCCGGTGGCCGGATCGTACGTTCCCGGCTGCCACGGATCGTTCGGGTCGGGATCGAACAGGCTGGTGCAGTTCCAATACGAGGGCGCGCCGACGCCGAGCTCGCCGCAGGCGATGGCCGCGTTGATGTTGGGCACCACGTAGCTGTCGCGGAACGACTTCTCGTTGCCGAGCTCGAGGCCGGTGGCGAAGTCGTTGCGCAGGCTACCGAGGTCGAACGTGCCGGAAAGATCGGTCTGGTTGATCGCGGTGACGGTATTGCCGGCGCGCGAGTTGACGCGCCGCCACACTCTGCCATTGGCGACGTTGCCCTGGTTGTCGTCGGGCTGGCTGAGGATGTAGTCCTGGCGCGAGCGGCCATAGCGGGTGGTGTTGCGCAGGAGCAGGCCGTCGTCGAACTCGTGGCGCAGCTGCACGGTGCCGATGTCGGTCTGCGTCTCGCGGAAGTCGCGGTCGACCAGGCCGTAGAAGTTGTCGCGGTCGCCGCCGTCGTCCGGATGCACCACGCGCACGCCGGCGGGCAACGCGTTGCTGCCGTAGTGGTAGGGGATGCCGGCGTCGGGCAGTTCGTCGGTGGACAGGTGGTAGAAGCCGATCGTGGCCGACGTCGGCGAATCGAAGCCGAGGGTGAGCGAGGGCGCGAAGCCGAAGCGGCGGCTGGACACCTCGTCGCGCCCGGCGACGCCGGCATCGTGGCCCATCAGGTTGACGCGCAGCGCGGCGTTGCTGCCGAGGCGCGTGTTCGCATCGACGGTGGCGCGCCGGTAGTCGGCGCTGCCGAGGCCGAGGCCGACATGCACGAAGTCATCCGCCACCGCCTGCTTGCTCACCAGGTTGATGCTGCCGCCGCCGTTGGAGCGGCCGCTGTAGACCGAGTCCGGCCCCTTCACCACTTCGATCTGCTCGATCGCGAACGTTTCGCGCGACTGCGCGCCAGCGTCGCGCACGCCATCGACGAACAGCGATCCCTGCGCGTCGTAGCCGCGCAGGAACGGGCGATCGCCCTGCGGGTTGCCGCCCTCTCCCGCGCCGAACGTGATGCCCGGCACCAGGCGCAGCGCATCGACGAGGTCGGTGGCGGCCATGTCGTCGATCAGCGATTCCGGCACCACGGTCACCGCGCGCGGCGTGTCCAGCAACGGCGCGGTGAACTTCGGCGAGGCGGGCTCGGGCACGCCGTGGCCTTCGACCGTGATGCTGTCCAGTTCGCGCGGCGGGCGGGAATCCAGGTCGTCCGCGGCGGCATCGCCGGCATCGGCGGCGGCGAGCACCGGCAAGGCGGTCGATGCGAAGGCGGTGCCGAGCGCCGTCGCGAGCAGGCGGCGCGGCGCGGCCGGGCGCGCGGTGATGAAGGCAGTGGAAGCCATGGTGGTCCTTGCGGGAGATGGAAAGGGGTGTTCGGCGTCAGGCGCGGCCGGGCTGCGCCTGGCGTGGCGCCGGCGAGGCGCGCGCCGGGGCAGCGCCGGCGCGACGCGCTTCCATCCGCCGCCGCAGCATCCACAGCCAGATGCCGGTGACGGCGAAGAACGGCAGCAGCAGCGAGGCAAGCGACATCAGCACCCGCCCAGGCGTGCCGAAGAAACTGCCGGCATGCAGCGGGAACAGCGCCTGCACGAACCGCCGCCCGGCGGGCTGCGCGGCGTGGCGTTCCTGCTCCAGCACCGCGCCGCTGGCGCGATCAAGCGTGAGCGTGTCCCACGCGCGTTCGTGCGGACTGGCCGGCGTCTGGTAGCGGATCGCGACCGGCTGGCCGGGTTCGCCCGGCGAGAACGAGGCGCGCGTCGCCTCCGGCGCGGCGGCGCGGAAACTGGCCCAGGCGAGATCGACCGAGGGCGGGACGGCATCGGCCGGCGTCGCCGGCGGCGGCGGCCGGCGCAGCGGCGTGGTGATGCCCGCAAGGCGATTGACACCGTCGCGGTACCAGCCGTACGACCACCAGAGTCCCGTGAACGCGGCCACGAGGTAGAACAGCAGCAGCCAGGTGCCGGTCACCGCATGCAGGTGCCAGAGGAAACCGCGCCCCTTGAGGCGGAAATCGAGTTTCAGCCACGCCGCGGGCGAGCGCGCGCGCCGTGGCCAGCGAAGGTAGATGCCGCTCAGCGCGAGCAGGATCAGCAGCGCGGTGCTGGCGCCGACGACCTGCTTGCCGACCGGACCGGCAGCAAGCGTGCGGTGAAGTTTCTCGGTCGCCGCAATGAACGCTGCCCCGCGGCGCTCACCCAGCACGCGGCCGTCGCGCGGGTCGAGCGCAATCGCATCGCCGCGCGATTTCCCCTGCGCCACGCGCACCTCGACGGGTTCCGCATCGCCTTCCCAGGCGACGCTGCGCACGCTGTGACCCGGATACGCCGCCCGCGCGGCGGCGACCCAGCGATCCGGCGGCAACGCCGGGCGTCCGTCGTCGGTGAGCCGCAGCTGCGGATTGGCGAGCGCGAGGATCTCCTCCTCGAACCCGATCACCCCGCCCGTCGCCCCCACCACCGCCAGCACCAGCCCCGCGGTGATCCCCGCGATCCAGTGCAACCGGAACAACACCCGCTTGGTGATCCATCGCTGCGCCACGCACGCTTCCCGGCCCGGAAAGTGCGCATTCGATCACAAATGAGAATCAGTCGCAATACCGTTTGCATTGGGTGCCCGCGGCAGGATGCGGTGAGCGCAGCGAACCGCATCGCCGCGAGACCGACGCGGACCGTAGGATGTGGTGAGCGCAGCGAACCGCATCGCCGCGAACCCCACCCGAACCGTAGGATATGGTGAGCGCAGCGAACCGCATCGTCGCGAATCCCACGCGGACCGTAGGATGTGGTGAGCGCAGCGAACCGCATCGCCGCGAACCCCACGCGGACCGTAGGATGCGGTGAGCGCAGCGAACCGCATCGCCGCGAACCCCACGCCTACCGCGCGGCGTCGATACACACCATACCGCGATCGATGCGGTGCGCCTTCGGCTTACCGCATCCTACGCAACTTTCAGCGCTCCTACGAC
>JAEZQS010000325.1 GCA_023412995.1 Pseudomonadota bacterium | reverse complement strand
GTCGTAGGAGCGGCGCAGCCGCGACCGCGGGACCGCACGTGCGACGGACCCGTGGTGCGAACGCCACCACGACAGAAGCGGCCTAGCGCGCGACGTGCGCAGCCTCCACGGCCGCGAGGCGACGCATCCATGGATGTTCCGGCGGCAGCTCGGCGAATGCGGCGCGGGCGGCGGCGGCGTGGCGGGTGGCGGCGGCGGGATCGCCGCGGTGCTGCAGTTCGGCCAGCGCGAGGCGCAGTTCGCCGAGCGCGCAATGTGATGGGGGAAGGTCGCGCGATGCGCGGTCGATCCACGTCGACAGCAGGGATTGCGCGCCTGCGGCGTCGCCATGGGTGGCTTCCCAGCGGGCGAGCACCGGCACTGCCGGCAGCAGGAGGGGATCCACCGGATCATGCGGCAGCGCCGCCACCGCGGCTCGCAGGGCGCGTTCGGCCCCGGCACCGTCGCCTGCGGAAGCGAGGGCGAGGCCGAGCGCGAGGCGCGCCTCGCCTTCGGTACGGGGACGGAACGAGCCCAGCGCATCGGGATGGGCCAGCACCGCCTGCAGCGGCTGCACCATGGCTTGCGCAGCGGCACCACCGGCGCCCGCCTGCAGCTGCAGCTGCAGGCGCTGCACGTCCAGCGACACCGTGCGCGCGTGGCTGGCGCCGAACACCGCGCGGGACGTGGCTTCCGCCTCCCCGACCAGGGCCAGCGCCTGCGCGCGATCGCCGAGGAGATCCTCCACACGGGCGAGATTGCCGAGGACGAAGGTCTGCCCCATCGACTGGTCGAGGCCTGCCGCATGCAGGGTCGCGCGTGCTTCGGACAGCGCCTCCCGCGCCGCGTGCAGCCGCCCCAGCACGAGGTCGATGGTGCCAAGGTTGTTGAGGCCGTTGACGACATCCGGGCTCCCCGGCGGGTACAGCGTGCGCTCGATGGCCACCGCACGGCCGGCCAGGTCCGCCGCTTCGGCATAACGGCGCAGCGCGAGCAGGGTGGTCGCGGCGTTCTTCATGTAATGCGCCGTCTTGACGTGCTGCTCGCCGAAGGTCGCCCGCGCCGCCTCGATGGCCTGCTGCTGCAGCGGCAGCGCTTCGCGCTGCCTTCCGGCCCGCGACAACGCGTTGCCGATCGCGGCGATGCTGTTGATGCGTTCGGGATCGCCCGCGGGAAGCAGCCGCTCGCGGATCGCCAGCGCCGCGCGGTAGTCGGCGAGCGCGGCATCGTGCGCGCCGGTCTGGCTCTCGGCCAGCGCACGGCGGTCGAGCGTCAGTGCCAGCGCGAGGCTGCCCGGCACCGCGGCCTCCTGCAGTGCCACGGCCTGGCCCAGGCGCTCCAGCGCCTCGGGGTAGCGGCTGCGCGACACGTCCAGCTCGCCGCGTTCGCTGAGCGCCGCGCCGAGCAGCACCGGATCCGGCGGCTGCACCTTGCGCGCGGCGACGAGGGCGGCATCGAGCACGCGCTCGCCCTGTTCGGCATCGGCCAGGTGGTCGTACACGCGGCCGAGCGCGACCAGCAGTTCGCTCTGCACCGCGGGGGTCGCCCCGAGGTCCTCCAGCGCATGGCGCGTGCCGCGCGCCAGCAGCTCGGCGGTGTCGGGCAGGGCATTGCGCGGCCCGGTCGGGATGGGCGCATCGAACAGGTCCACCAGCATGTCGCGGACGGCGGCGGCGCGTTGCGCCTGGTCGCGTGCCTGGCGTGCCTGCGCGCGCGCGACGTTCGCCTGCCACAGCGCGATGCCGAGCGCGGCGAATACCGCCAGCACCAGCGCGGCGGTGGTCACCACGCCGCCGCGATGGCGCGCGACGAACTTGCGCGTGCGGTACCAGGCTGACGGCGGGTGCGCACCGACCGGCTGCGCCGCGAGGTGGCGCTCGATGTCTTCCGCCAGTGCGCCGGCCGATGCGTAGCGGCGCCCGGGTTCTTCCGCCGTCGCCTTGAGGACGATGTTGTCGAGGTCCCCGCGCAGCTGCCGCCGCGTCGCCTTCGGTGGCCCGGGCAGGCTGCCTTCCGGCGCCTCGGCGCTGATGCGTGCCGACGGCGTGCGCGCATCGCCTTGCGCGCGCCGTTCGCCGGTGACCAGTTCATCCAGCAGCACGCCGAGCGCATACACGTCGGTGGCGGTGGTGATCGGCCCGTGGCGGAACTGCTCCGGCGCGGCATACGCGGGCGTCATCGCCACGCGCTGGGTGTGGGTGGCGTCCTCGCCGGTGGCATCCAGCAGCTTGGCGATGCCGAAATCCAGCAGCCGCGCCTCGCCCTCGCGCGTGACCAGCACGTTGGAGGGCTTGAGGTCGCGGTGCACGATCAGGGCACGGTGCGCCGCCTCGACTGCGCGGCAGACCGACAGGAACAGCAGCAGCCGCGCGCGCAGGCCGAGTCGGCGCTTGCGCACGTAGTCGGTGACCGGTTCGCCCTCGACCAGCTCGATCGCGATGTAAGGCATGCCGGCGTCGGTCAGACCGCCTTCCACCAGGCGCGCGATGCCGGGGTGGCTCAGCTGCGCCAGCGCGCGGCGCTCGTCGCGGAAGCGGCGCCGCTCGTCCGCGGTGAGCAGGCCATGGCGCAGCAGCTTGAGGGCGACGACCTGCTCCACGCCGTGCTGCTCGCGCGCGGCGCGGAAGACCACCGACGAACCGCCCTCGCCGAGCGGTTCGAGCAGCCGCCAAGACCCAACCTGCGTGCCGGGCCCGGGCAGCGGATGCTCGGTTACCACCCGCTCGAACAGCTCGTCGAGCGAGCCATCGATGAGCGCCTCGTTCGCCTCGCCAGTGACGTCCGCCGCCAGCAGCCGTTCGATTTCCGCCCGCTGCGCCGGATCGCTGCAGTGCGTCTCCAGCCATTCCGTACGCCGCGCCACCGGCACGTCGAGCGCCGCCTCGAACAGGTCGCGCGTGGATCGCCTGGTTGCTCCCATTGCCGCCGTCCCCGTCGTAACCCTCGTTGCAACAACGCCGGAACGCGCGCCACTGTGTCACGCGGGCCGGGCGTCCGCCAGCGGGGCCTGGGAAAGCGCGGCAGGTGGATGCCGCGCGGGCTTCCGGAAGCCGGACGGCCGGTGCCCGGCGGGGGACGCAAACGCCGTCTGTGCGATGTGCCCGCCGCGCCTAGTGCGGCGCGTCTGCCGCCGGCGCCTGCGCCAGCGTCGGCGGCGCGCCGAGCACCTGTGCCACCAGCGGGTCCAGCTCGCCGCGCAACTGCAGCCGGGCCAGCGCGAACAGGCCCTCGCGAACCGTGAGGTCGTCGGGGTCGAATGCGGGATCGCGCGCCAGCGTCGCCAGCAGCTGGAACCAGGCATCGTCGTGGATGCCGGCCGCTTCCAGCAGCAGGGCCGGCAGCATCCAGCTGTGCGCGTTGCGCACGTGCGCCCTGGCATCGCGGTTGTCCAGCAGCAGCCACGGCACCGGCTGCACGTCGGCGGGACGCCCGTCATCGAAGCCGAGCTGCACGTACACCGGCCCGAGGCCTGGCAGGTGGTCGCCGTAGAACAGCAGCAGCGTGTGGCGCTTGCGCGCGGCAAGCGCCTTGGCGAGGCGGCCGAGCTCGGCGTCCGCATCGTCCAGCAGGTAGAGGTAGTTGCCGAACCACAGGCGCCCGCCGGCATCGAGTCCCGGCGGCATCGGCAGTGCGGCCAGGCGCCCGGCGTCCAGGTTGGGGCGCCAGTCGAACGGGCCGTGGTTCTCCATGCTGATGGCGAAGATGAAGCGCGGCGGGCCGTCCTCGCCCAGTTCCTCCAGCACGCGGTCGGTCATCGCGGCGTCGGCGGTGAAGAGGCCGACGATGCGTTTGGGATCGAACGCCGCGCCATCGATGAAGCGCTCGAACCCGAGCGCGGGGAAGGCGCGCGCGCGGTTCCAGAACGCGGCCGCGTTGGGGTGCACCGCGATGGTCTCGTAGCCGTGCGCATCGAGCACGCGGGTGATGCCCGGATACTTGGACAGGCCAAGCTCCAGCCACGGATACTGGATGCCGCCGAGGCTCGCCAGCGGCGCGCCGGTGAGCACTTCGAACTCCGTGCGGATGGTGCCGCCGACAAAGGTCGGCACGGTCAGCTCGCCGCTGGTGCCGCGCGCGGTGAGGCGGTGGTAGTTCGGAAGCCAGCGCCCTTCGGGTACCTCGCGCAGCAGCGCGGGGTCGAACAGCGATTCGCTTTGCACCACCACGATGTCGGGCCGCTCAGCATCGGCCCCGCCGGCGGCGATGCCCTCGCGCAAGGCCGGCCCGTGCGCCTCCAGCAGCGCCAGTGCCGCGGCATGGTCGGCGCTCGGCACCTCGCCGCCGCCGATCTCCCAGTGGTACAGCAGCAGGCTGCCGATGAGGCCGGTGTTCGACGTGCTCTCGGCCAGCTGCCAGGGATGGAACGAGGCCTGCGCCGGCTCGTACACGCGCCGCCAGGGCGAGGCGCCCGCCACCAGGCTGCCGCCGAGCAGCAGCGCGGCAGCGCCCAATGCCGGCGCGCGCCAGCCGGCAAGCAGGCGCAGCCGCCGTTCGCGAAAGAGCGCGATGGTCAGCAGCACGCCGGCGCCGATCAGCAGTGCCCGCAGCGTATCCACGTGCAGGTACTTCGACAGCAGTTCCACTGCCGGACCCGGATCGGCCAGCAGCCGCAGGTCGGCCGGCAGCAGCGGTGTCTCCAGCATGCCGAGCTTGGCCGCATTGGCGGCATACAGCGCCGCGACCAGCAGCAGCACCAGCCACACCGACAGCACCAGCCGGCGCGTGATCGCCAGCAGCAGCGCAAACGCCGCCAGCGCCGGCACGGCATTGAGCAGCACCAGCGCCAGCGTCGCGCCATCGGCGCCGTAGGTCGCCACCGACAGCCCCGGATCCAGCCGCGCGACCAGCACCGTCACCAGGATCGCGCACAGCGCCAGGGCCACGCCTTCGCGCAGCAGGATCGGGCGCGCAGGCGGCGGGGCAGGGAGGTTCGGGGCAGTCGTCATGGCAGGCGCGTGACAATGCCATGGCGGCGGCAACGGCGCGTTAAGAAAGCAGGGACCGGGGCGGGGCAGAAAGCAGCAGCGATGGATCAAGAGCTTTCAACACCGAGCACACCGAGCACACCGAGGAAAAGCAAGGCGAGTCAATTTCAACTCCAAAAAACCTTCCAGTCGCGGGCCGCCGCCGGCGGCCTCACGAGCCTGCTCTGAAGCCCTTCTGCCTTCTCTGTGTGCTCGGTGTTTCAATCTTTTGCTCCTTCTTCGTGTCCTTCGTGTCCTACGTGGTTCAATATTTTTTGACGCCGAGGGCCCGTGCGCTTCCGCCAGCGACCGCACCCGGGGCCGCTCTGCCACAATGGCCGCATGCTCGAACCTGCCGCCTGGCCGCGACCGCTCGCGGCATTCCTCGACGAGCGCCTGTCGCGGCTGGAAGCGGCCTGCCGCAGCGCCGGCGTGCCGTTCCACGACGACGCCGGCGTGGACGACCACCTGCGCCGCGTGCTGCTGGCGAGCGACTTCGCCTGGAGTGCCTTCCTGCGCGATCCGCACCTGCTGGGGCCGGAGCTGCTGCAGCTGATGAGCGATCCGCGCCATGCCGACGCGCGCGCCGGCCACCTCGCCGAGGTGCGCAGCCAGGATGGACTGCGCGCCGCGCTGCGCCACTTCCGCCTGCGCGAGGCGCTGCGCCTGATCTGGCGCGACGTCAACGGCGCCGACACCGTCGAGACCACGCTGGTCGGCGCCTCGGTGCTCGCCGAAGCCTGCCTCGCCGCGGCCTTGCGCGGCGCCGAGCGCGAGGTCGCGGCGCGCCACGGCGTGGTGCTGGACGCCACCGGCGCGGTGCAGCGGCTGGTCGTGTTCGCGCTCGGCAAGCTCGGCGGCGGCGAGCTCAACTTCTCCTCCGACATCGACCTCGTGTTCGCCTTCGCCGAGCAGGGCGAGAGCCGCAGCATGGACGGCTCGCCCGTGCGCGCGATCGACGCCGGCTCCTGGTTCGCCCGCGTCGGCCAGGCGCTGGTGGGCCTGCTCGCCGAACGCGATGCCGACGGCTACGTCTATCGCGTCGACCTGCGCCTGCGTCCGTTCGGCAATTCCGGCCGCCTCGCGCTGTCCTTCACCGCCATGGAACAGTACTTCCAGCGCGAGGGGCGCGACTGGGAACGCTACGCCTGGATCAAGGCGCGGCCGGTGGCAGGCGACCTCGCCGCGGGCCGGCGCCTGCTGGAGACCCTGCGCCCGTTCGTGTTCCGGCGTTACCTCGATTACGGCGCCTTTGCCGGCCTGCGCGAGATGAAGGCGCTGATCGACGCGGAAGTCGCGCGCAACGACCTTGCCGACCACCTCAAGCTCGGCCCCGGTGGCATCCGCGAGATCGAGTTCATCGTGCAGCTGGTGCAGCTGATCCGCGGCGGCCGCGAGCCGGCGCTGCGCGTGCGCGGCCTGTTGCCGGCGCTGGCGGCATGCGAGCAGCTCGGCTTCATTCCGTCCGGGCGCGCGCGCCAGCTGCGCGCGGCCTACCGCTTCCTGCGCCGACTGGAAAACCGCCTGCAGATGATGGGCGACGAGCAGACCCACGTGATCCCCGCCGCGCCCGAAGTCCGCGAGCGCCTCGCCATCGGCCTCGGCTACCGCGACTGGGACGCGCTTGCCGCGCAGCTGCAGGAACACCGCGCCACCGTCTCGGCCGAGTTCGCCGATCTCATGGCGTTCGACGCGCGCGACCGCGCGCGCCAGGCGCAGGT
>JAEZQS010000323.1 GCA_023412995.1 Pseudomonadota bacterium | reverse complement strand
CGCCCGCGCGCGCGGGCGCGGCAGCACGAAACCGTTCAGGGTTACCTTAGCACAGCGCCTGCGGGGCGTCGCCCGCCCACGGGCCGCCGCCCAGGGGCAGACGCCCGGCCTTGCGGCCGGTCGGCGGAGTATGTGCGCGCGGAGGCGTTCACGTCTCAGGCCGCATGTAAGGAAAGAGCAGCACGTCACGGATCGAGGGCACGTCGGCAAACAGCATCACCAGGCGGTCGATTCCGACGCCCAGGCCACCAGCGGGTGGCATTCCGTACTCCAGCGCACGGATGTAGTCGCTATCGAAGTGCATGGCCTCGTCGTCGCCACCCTCCTTCGCCTGTGCCTGGGCGCGGAAGCGCGCCGCCTGGTCCTCCGGGTCGTTGAGCTCGGAAAAGCCGTTGGCGAGCTCGCGCCCGCCGATGAAGAGCTCGAAGCGGTCGGTCACCTCCGGATCGCGATCGCTGGCGCGCGCGAGCGGGGATACCTCCACCGGGTAGTCGGTGATGAAGGTCGGCTGCACCAGCGAGGGCTCCACCACCTTTTCGAAGATCTCCAGCAGCCGCTTGCCCCAGCCCTGCCCTTCGCGCACGGGAATCCCGAGCCGGCGCGAATGCCCGGCCAGGGCCTGCGCGTCACGCAGTTCGGAAATGGCGATCGAGGGCTCGTGGTGGCGCACTGCATCGGCCATGGGCCAGCGCCGGAACGGCGCAGCGAGGTCGATCGGGCGACCCTCCCACTGCAGGTCGGTGGTGCCGAGCGTCGCCTCGGCGGTGGCGCGGATCATCCCCTCGGTCAGATCCATGATTTCCACGTGGGTGGCGTAGGCCTGGTACAGCTCGAGCATCGTGAACTCGGGGTTGTGCCGCGTCGAGACGCCCTCGTTGCGGAAATTGCGGTTGATCTCGTACACGCGCTCGAAGCCGCCGACCAGCAGGCGCTTCAGGTACAGCTCGGGCGCCACCCGCAGGTACATGGTGCGGTCGAGCGCGTTGTGGTGGGTGACGAAGGGACGCGCCGTCGCGCCACCCGGAATCGGGTGCATCATCGGCGTCTCCACTTCCATGAAGCCACGCGGGGCGGCTTCCAGCCACTGGCGCATGAAGCGGATCATGGCCGAGCGGAGCGCGAACACGCGGCGCGACTCGGGCGTGACGATCAGGTCCACGTAGCGCTGGCGGTAGCGCTGCTCGACGTCGGCGAGGCCATGCCACTTGTCCGGCAACGGGCGCAGCGACTTGGCCAGCAGCCACAGGGCATCCACCCGCACCGACAGCTCGCCGGTACGGGTGCGCATGAGCGTGCCGCGCGCGGCGATGATGTCGCCGACGTCATAGTCCTTGAAGGCGGCGTAGGCGGCGTCGCCGAGCGCGGCCTGCTGCACGAAAAGCTGGATGCGACCGCTGCGGTCGGCAAGGGTGAGGAAGCTCGCCTTGCCCATCACGCGCTTCAACAGGATGCGCCCGGCCACGGTGGCCTGGCGCGCCGCCGCCTCGATCGCCTCGCCGCTCCAGCGGGTGGCGTCGGCGAACTCGGCCTGCAGCTCGCCGGCAAAGGCATCCGGTGCGATGTCGTTCGGATAGGCGACGCCGCGCTCGCGCAGCGCGGCAAGTTTTGCCCGCCGCTCCGCGACCAGGCGGTTCTCGTCGTGCCCGGGTGCCGCGGCACCCGCAACGCGTGCCTCCGCGTCCGGCTGGTCCGTCGTTGTGCTCATGATCCGGTTCCTCTGCATCCGGTGTGCCGCGGGGTGGCGTGGCCGCGCACCGCGCGCCCCGACGGCGTCGGCGCCATGCGGGCGTCAGGCATCCTTGCGCTTCGCGCCGGCCTCGAGGCCCGCCTTGAGGCTGGCCTGGATGAAGCCGTCGAGGTCGCCGTCGAGCACCTTCTGGGTGTCGCTGCGCTCGATGCCGGTGCGCAGGTCCTTGATGCGTGACTGGTCGAGCACGTAGTTGCGGATCTGGCTGCCCCAGCCGATGTCGGACTTGGTCGCTTCCAGCGCGTCCTTTTCGGCGTTGCGCTTCTGGACTTCCATCTCGTACAGCTTCGCTTTCAGCATCTTCATCGCGCGGTCGCGGTTGGCGTGCTGGCTGCGTTCGGTCTGGCAGGCGACCACGATGCCGCTCGGCCCGTGCGTGATGCGCACGGCCGATTCGGTCTTGTTGACGTGCTGGCCACCGGCGCCGGAAGAGCGGTACACGTCCGTCTTGAGGTCCGCCGGATTGATCTCGATGTCGATGTCGTCGTCCACCTCCGGCGAGACGAACACGGACGTGAAGCTCGTGTGGCGGCGGTTGTCCGAATCGAACGGGCTCTTGCGCACCAGGCGGTGCACGCCGATCTCGGTCTTCAGCCACCCATAGGCGTACTCGCCCTCGACGCGGAACGTCGCGCTCTTGATGCCGGCGACTTCGCCCGCGCTGGCTTCGAGCATCTCGGTCTTCCAGCCGCGGTCCTCGCACCAGCGCAGGTACATGCGCAGCAGCATCTCGGCCCAGTCCTGCGCCTCGGTGCCGCCGGCGCCGGCCTGGATGTCGACGAACGCGTTGGCCGCGTCCATCTCGCCGGAAAACATGCGCTGGAACTCGAGCTGTTCGACCTGCGTTGCCAGTTGCTCGACGTCCGCGGCCACCGCGGTCGCCGTTCCCTCGTCGCCTTCGTCGACCGCGAGGTCGAGCAGGTCGCCGGCTTCGGCGAGGCGCCCGGTGAGGTCCCGGATGCCGCCCACCACGCGTTCGAGGCTGGCGCGCTCGCGGCCGAGGTCCTGCGCCCGTTTCGGATCGTCCCAGACGTCCGGATTCTCCAGCTCGCGCGTCACCTCTTCCAGGCGTTCTGCGCGCGCATCGTAGTCAAAGATACCCCCTGAGCGAGGCAACGCGCTCGCTGAGGTCCGCAATGCGGGCGTGGATCGGATTGGTCTCGATCATCGGTCGGGGCCATGGAAAAAAGGGCGCAAAGGATACCATCGCGTCCGCCGCGCCCGCACCGCGCGGAGCCGCGGTTCAGGCCGGCTCGAGGTGCCGCACCAGCAGGCGCACGCGCTCGCGGCCGTTCCATTCGTCCAGGTCCAGCTGGAACACCGCGCGCAGGCGCGCTGGCGGCGGCATCGCCTCGAGCGCGTCGAACATGATCGCATCGAGCGCCCCGGCGCCGCCGGGCGCGCGCAGCTGCAGGCGCAGGTGGCGTTCGCCCACGCAGCGCCAGGCCGCGACCTCGAACACGTTGTCGAATGCCGGCTCGACGAACCCCTGGCCCCAGGGCGCGGCATAGCGCAGGGCGTGCGCCACCTCGTGGGTGAACTCGTCGGCTGCCAGCTCGCCGTCGCTCCAGATGCAGGCGTCGAGTGCCGCCGGGTCGAGGCGCGCACGCACGATGGCATCGAACTCTGCAGCAAAGCGCGCCAGTGCCGACGCGGCGAGGCTGAGGCCGGCCGCCATCGCGTGGCCACCAAAGCGGCCGATCAGGCCCGGGCACCGGGCATCGATGGCCGCCAGTGCATCGCGCAGGTGGAATCCGGCCACCGAGCGCGCCGATCCGCGCAGCTCTCCCCCCGCGGCGGGTTCCCCCGGGGCGTTTCCATCCGCGGCGTCGTCCCCGCCGGCCACGGTGGCGAACGCCACCACGGGACGCCCAAGGCGCTCCTTCAGCCGCGACGCGACCAGGCCGATGACTCCGGGATGCCAATCCGGTTCGTGCAGCACGATGCCGTGCGGCAGCGCGCCGCCGTCGAAGCGGGCGACGAACGCCGCGACCATCGCCTCGGCCTGCTCCACCATCGCCGCCTGCAGGTCGCGCCGTTCGGCATTGATTGCCGACAGGCGGCTGGCCAGCGCCGCGGCCTGCGCCGGGTCGTCCGCCAGCAGGCATTCGATGCCCAGTCCCATGTCGTCGAGCCGCCCGGCCGCATTGATGCGCGGCCCGATCGCGTAGCCGAGGTCACCCGCCACCGCGCGCGTTGCGTCGCGGCCGGCAACGCGGAACAACGCGTCGATGCCGGCGCACGCGCGCCCGCTGCGGATGCGCCGCAGCCCGGCCGCGACCAGGATGCGGTTGTTGCCGGCGAGCGGCGCGAGGTCGGCGACGGTGCCGAGGGCACCCAGGTCCAGCAGCGGGGCGAGGTCGGGCGCGGCGCCCTGCGCATAGGCACCGCGTTCACGACGCCAGGCCCGCAGCGCGAGCAGCAGGTAGAACACCACGCCCACGCCCGCCAGCGAGTGGCAGCGCCGTGCCGCCTCGGCGCAGTCCCTGCAGGGCGGCCGGGCGTGCGCGCAGTGGGTGGCGGCAACCGCATTCGGATTGACGATGGCGTCGGCATCCGGAAGCGTTGCACCCGGCAGGTGGTGGTCGGTCACCACCACGGCGATGCCGCGTGCACGCGCCGCAGCGACGCCGGCGTGGCTCGCGATGCCGTTGTCGACCGTGACGATCAGGTCCGGCGCGAGGCCGGCCAGCCCGTCCACCAGGCCGACCGACAAGCCGTAGCCGTCGCGCAGCCGGTTGGGCACGCGGTAACAGACGTCCGTCGCGCCGAGCAGGCGCAGGCCGCGTACCGCCACCGCGGTGCCGGTGGCGCCATCGGCGTCGAAATCGCCCACCACGCAGACGCGGCGGCCGTGGGCGATCGCCTCGTCGAGCAGGAAGCAGGCCGCTTCCAGACCGCCGAGCACCGCTGGCGGGGCGAGGTCTGCCAGGCGCATGCGGCCAAGGTCGCCGGGCGCCAGCCCGCGCGCGGCGAACAGGCG
>JAEZQS010000252.1 GCA_023412995.1 Pseudomonadota bacterium | reverse complement strand
GATCTCGTTGGTCTTCGGGCCGGTGGAATCGGCGTCGTAGTCGAAGTCGTACACCTCGCCGACGTTGGCGTTCTTGTCCGAAAACGCCATCAGCTCCAGCAGGTTGGAATCGTTGATGTGCCAGTCGATCTTGCCGCCCCAGAAGCCGTCGTCGGATTCGTTCTTCGTCAGCACCGTGCCGGCATCGTTGGTGTTCTGCGGCTGGTAGTCGCGGCCTTCGTACATCAGGAAGAAGAACAGCCGGTCCTTCACCAGCGCGCCGGAGGCGTACAGGTTGAGCTTGGCCAGCGAGTATTCGTCTGAACTGGCTGTCAGGTAGCGCTCGCCGTCGGCGTCGTAGCGGTCCTTCGCCTCGGACTGCCACTCCGACGGTTCCAGGGTGAGCTCCGCGCCGTAGTGGAACTCGTTGGTGCCCGAGCGCGTGACGGCGTTGACCACGCCGCCGGTGCTGCGCCCGAACTCGACCGAATAGCCGCCGGTCTTGACCTGGAATTCCTGGTAGAACGCGAACGGCGCCGACGAGAAGCCGTTGCGGTTGTAGAAATCGGTGACGTTGAGGCCGTTGATGTAGAACGCGTTCTCGGCGACGGACGAACCGCCGAAGGAAATGCCGCCGAAGGAGGCGACGCCCCGGTTGACGCCGGGCGCGAGGGTGGCCACCGAGGTGATGTTCTGGTCGACCGGCAGCCGGCGCAGTTCCTCGCGCGTGACGTTGGTCGCGCGCTCGACCGAGGTGACGTCCACGGCGGGCACCACCGAGCCGGTGACGCTGATGGTCTCCAGCGTCGCGGCCTCTGCCCGGCCGAGGTTGACGGTGGTCGCGTTGCCGAGGCTGACGGTGACGTCCACCGGCGCGCCGACCGGCGTGCCGCCGACCGTCGCCTGCACCGTGTAGTCGCCCACCGGCACGAACGGGAAGCGGTAGCTGCCTTTCTCGTCGGCCGTGACCGATCGCGTGAAGCCGGTGGCGGGGCTCGTCACCGTCACCACCGCGCCGGGTTCGGTACGGCCGGTCACCGCACCGTCGTTGTTGGCCGCCGTCGCCGGCTGCTGCGCCAGCAAGGACAGGCACACGCCCAATGCCATGCCAAGTGCGGTCCTGCGCAATGCGCGCTTGCTGCTGCCCATGTCGTTCTCCCCTCGCGTGTCGTCTGGTTGTACCGCCGCCCCGCCGTGCTACCGCGCGCCGCCTCCCTGCGCGACCGGCAGCACCTGCCAGGTGAAGTCGTAATCCCACTGGTCGAAATAGAGGTTGCCGCCGCGCCACTCCGCCTCGCCGCGCTGCAGGTCGACCGGCTCGGAGCGGAAGTGCTGCTTGGGCGGCACCAGCGCGCGGCCGTAGTCGTCGTTGAAGGCGATGCGGTAGGCATCGAGGCTGCCGAGATAGAACCCCGCGACCGCCGGGTCCGGGTCGTCCAGCTGCCCGAACGTCACGTCCATGGGGATCCAGCCATACGGCGCGATCCACAGCTGGCCCCAGTCGTGCAGGTTGTTGTAGTCGCCGTCGGACCAGAGCATGCCGGACTGCCAGCGCGCGGGAATGCCGTTGAGGCGCAACAGCGCCATCAGCAGCAGGGTCTGCTGGCCGCAATCGGCGTGTCCGGCGTGCAGCGCGTAATCGCTGATGTTGCTGAGGGTGGAATACTCGCGCGCGCCGGCCCACGGAATCGCATCGACCGCGGCGTAGAGCTTCTGCGCGATGCGCCACGGATCGGTTTCCTCCCCCACCACCTGGCGCGAGAAAAGCCGCAGCGACGGGGTGAAGACGATGTGCGGCGGCCGCTCGGCCACGAAGGGCGCGAGTTCCGGCGTGATGTCCGCCTTCACCACGCGTGCCGGATCGACCGCGACATGGCGGGCGTGGATCAGCAGTTCGTAGGTGACCGAAAACGTGGTCGGCTGGCCGGCGACCGCCGGCCGCTCGAGGTAGGCGGTGCGCTGCAAGGTCGAGGCCGGCGCGATCTCGACGTTCCCCTGCGGTTCGCTGGCGACGAGGCGGATGTCCTCCTGCTGGCCGGCGATCGCGCGCGGCCACGGGATCCATGCGCGCACGGTCTCGCCGGCCGGGACGGCGTCGGCGTGCACGCTGAGCGATTGCGTCACCCGCAGCCGCCGCGGCGCGACGCTGTTCGAATGCGTTTCGCGCGAAGCGCGGATCACCTCGCGGTGATGCGCATTCGCGGTTTCCATCGGCCCGTCGACGAGCGGCGACGGCGCGCGGCGGCGCGCACGCGCCTCGGCACTCAGGCGGAACAGGTTCGAGGGCGCACGGTTGAAGTAGAGGCGGCGGCCGTCGATGACCTGGTGTTCGAGCAGGCCATGCGCATCCCAGTGCGCGAACTCGGCTTCGCCGAGATCCGGGATGTCCCGCCGCAGTCGCGCCTTCGCCGCGTCGGCATCGAGGGTGAAATCGAGCAGGATGCGGCGCATGCGCTCGCGCTGGAAGCGGAGTTCCGCGCGTACGTCCTCGCCGGTGGCGGGATCGGCCAGCGCGGCCGCGATGCCGTTTTCCGCCGCGGCGAACTGGCCGGCATCGATGCGTTCGATGGCCTGCGTGACGGCGGGCGCGACGCCTGGCGAAGGCGTGGCGATCGCGGCCGTTGCGGTGACCGGACCGAAGGCGAGAAGTCCTGCAAGGAGCGCCGCACGCCAGCGCCATGGCGATCGCCATCGCCCGCGCGTTGCGCGCACCGGCGTCGACGCCCCCGTTCCACCGCGTGTGGCCAAGCCATGCACCGTGAGGTTCCCGCCCGAACGCCCGGATGCCGGCTGTGTAACACGGTTGCAATCGGTGGTCAATAATTTATGCTTCAGCGGTACCGCGACGGAATGATCTATTCCGCAGTGCGGCAAAAACACCCGTAGGGAGGGGCCGGTGATCCGCACGGTATGGCCGTACCTGGCAGTGATGCTGCTGTGCGCGGGCATCTTCCCCGCGCTCGAGCGTCGCTACGGCTGGCGCCTGTTCACCGTGCTGCCGCCGATCGTGCTGACCTACCTGCTGGTGACGGCGCTCGCCGTGACCGGCCTGTGGCAGGTGGATGGCGCGATCCGCGCGGCGCAGTCGGTGCTGGTGGCGCAGGGCGTGCCCGCGCTGCTCTTCCTCCTGATGATCAACTGCGACCTGCGCGCGATCGCCCGCCTCGGCCCGCGCGTGCTGGCGGTGTTCTTCGCCACCACCGCCAGCCTGTTCCTCGCCTTCCTCGGCAGCTTCCTGCTCTATCGGGCATGGCTCGGCGGGACCGCCTGGCAGCCGCTGGCGGCGCTCAGTGGCAGCTGGGTCGGCGGCACCGCCAACATGATCGCGGTGAAGCAGGCGATCGGCATGTCCGATCCGCTGCTCGCGATGTCGCTGCTCACCGATGCGCTGTGCTATTCGATGTGGGTGGTGGTGCTGTTCGCGATCGGCCCGCTGGCGCCGGCCTTCAACCGCTGGACGCGGGCCCGATCGAGCGCCGAAGGCATCGCGACACCCGAGGCACGGCGTGAACCGGTGCCGCCGGAGAACGTGCTCCTGTGGCTGGGCCTCGCGCTGCTGGCAACGGCCGTCGCGGCCTGGTTCGCCGCGCGGCTGCCGGCCGGCGGCATGGTGTCGGCGACCACCTGGACCATCCTGCTGGCAACCGGCGCGGGCCTTGCCGTCGCGCACACGCCGCTCGCGCGCCTCGCTGGCGCCGGCCCGCTCTCCGGGGCGCTGCTGATCGCGGTGGTGGCCGTGCTGGCCTCGCAGAGCAACTTCGAGGGCCTCGGCCAGGCGCCGTTCTATCTTCTTTGCGGTGCCACCGTGATCGCGATCCACGCCGGGTTGATGCTGCTGGCGGCGCGCCTGTTCCACTTCGACCTGTACCTGTGCGGCATCGCCTCGCTGGCGCATATTGGCGGCGTGGCTGCCACGCCGATCCTGGCCGCCAGCTACGCGCGCTCGCTGGTGCCGGTCGGCATCCTGCTGGCGCTGCTCGGCTATATCCTCGGCACCGGATTCGGCCTGCTGGTGGCCTCGATCTTCCGCACGCTGGCACTGGCGTAGGAGCCTTCCCGATGAAACGCACCCGCTGGATCCTGCCGCTCGCGCTGCTGCTGCTGCTGGCGCCGCTCGCCCAGGCGCGCGAAGCACCCTCCGCGCCGACCGGGGTGCCCGGTGTCTCCGCCGCGCAACTGACGCCCGGCTACTGGATCGCCCGCCTGCAGCAACCGGACGCGGTGGTGCTCGATGCTGCCGCCATTGCGACGCGCAATGCGCGGCTGCAGCAGCTGGACCCCTCGATGCACGACCTGGCCGCCTTGCCCGCGATCCTGCCTGCCGCGCAGGTGCGCGGCTGGATCGAGGGCCTGGCCGATGCACCGGGCAAGCCGCTTTACGACGAGGCAGGCCGGCCCGTGCCCACGTCGACGCTGCAGGCGATCCTCGCCAACCGCGCGCTCGACCAGGTCGCCGACGCGCCGGCGGGCTTTGCGCTGGTCGTCCGGCGCGCCGCCCTGCGCACCTTCCCGACCGGCCTGCGTGTCTTCAGCGAGGCCGGCGACGCCGACATCGACCGCTTCCAGGAAAGCGCGCTCTTCCCCGGCACGCCGGTCGCCGTCGCGCACGCCAGCGCCGACGGCGCCTGGCGCTTCGTGGTGAGCCCGCGCTACGCGGCCTGGATCGCCGCCGACGCGATCGCCACCGGCCCGCGCGATACCGTGCTGGCGTACGCCACGCGCGAACCGCATCGGCTGGTCACCGGTGCGCAGGTGCGCACCGTCTTCACCCCCCAACAGCCGGCCCTGTCGCAACTGCTGCTGGACATGGGCACGCGCGTGCCGGTGCTGGCGGACTGGCCCCCCGGCAAGCCGGTGAACGGGCAGCACCCCTACGCCTCGCACGTGGTGGAACTGCCGCTGCGCAAGCCCGACGGCTCGCTGGCGCTGGCGCCGGCGCTGCTGCAGCGCGTCGCCGACACCGCCGGCGCGCCGCTCCCGCTGACGCGCGCCAACCTCATCCACCAGGCGTTCCGCTTCCTTGGCGAGCGCTACGGCTGGGGCCATTCCTACGATGCGCGCGACTGCAGCGGCTTCGTTTCCGACGTCTACCGCAGCATGGGGGTCCTGATGCCGCGCAACACGCGCGACCAGGCCGTGAGCCCGGCGTTCGACAAGCGCGTATTCGGCCCGGGCGACGACCATGCCACGCGCGTGGCGGCCGCGCGCGCGCTGGAGGTGGGCGACCTCGTCTACATCCCCGGGCACGTCATGCTCGCCATCGGCCGCGTCGACGGCGAGCCGTACGTGATCCACGACACCAGCGGCGCATCCCTGTTCGACGCCGACGGCCACCTCGAGCGGCTGCACCTCAACGGCGTGTCGGTGACGCCGCTGCTGCCGCTGCGGGTGGACGCGGACACGACCTGGGTCGACCGCATCACCAGCATCGTGCGCACCCGCCCGTCCCCCGACACGGAAGCGACCCGCCAGCCATGAAGATCACCGACATCCGCTTCGGCATGCTGCGCGTGCCGCTGAAGACGCCGTTCAAGACCGCGCTGCGCACGGTCGATGCGGTGGAGGACATCGTCGTGATGGTCCACACCGACAGCGGCCACGTCGGCTACGGCGAGGCGCCGGCCACCGCCGTCATCACAGGCGACACCCACGGCTCGATCATCGAGGCGATCCGCCACTACATCTCGCCGCGCCTGGTCGGCGCCGACATCGCCGACCTCAACCGCATCACGCAGTCGGTGCAGTCGTCGATGGAGAAGAACTCGAGCGCCAAGGCGGCGGTCGAGATCGCCGTCTACGACCTGTGGGGCCAGCTGTACGGCGCGCCGCTCTACCGCCTGCTCGGCGGCGGCGACCCGGTCATCACCACGGACATCACCATCAGCGTGGACTACATCGACAAGATGGTGGCCGATTCGCTGGCGGCGGTGGAGCGCGGCTTCGAGTCGCTCAAGATCAAGGTCGGCAAGGACATCGGCCTGGACATCGAGCGGGTGAAGGCGATCTACGCGGCGGTCGAGGGCCGCGCGCTGCTGCGCCTGGACGCCAACCAGGGCTGGACCGCCAAGCAGGCGGTGTATGCGCTGCAGACGCTGGAGGACGCGGGCGTCCGGCTCGAGCTGGTCGAGCAGCCGGTCAAGGCGCAGGACCTCAATGGCATGAAGTACGTCACCGAGCGCGTGCACACCCCGATCATGGCCGACGAAAGCGTGTTCGGCCCGACCGAGGTGGTGGAGCTGATCCGCATGCGCGCCGCCGACATCATCAACATCAAGCTGATGAAGACCGGCGGCATCTCCAATGCGATCCGCATCGCCGACATCGCGGCGATGTACCAGGTCGAATGCATGATCGGCTGCATGCTCGAATCGAGCATCAGCGTCGCCGCGGCGGTGCACGTCGCCGTGGCCAAGGCCAACGCGATCACCAAGATCGACCTCGATGGCCCATCCCTCGGCGCCTTCAACCCGGTGGACGGCGGCGTGGTGTTCAACGAATCGGAAATCACCGTCACGGACGCGCCGGGGCTCGGCATCCGCGAGATCCGCGGCCTCGAGCCGATCGGCTGAACTCGCCATGTCGCCGCTCCTGAAGATCCGTGCCGAGCGCGACCACATGTCGGCGATCGAGCGCCGCATCGCGGACTTCATCCTGGAGGAATCGCACCTGCTGCGCGACTATTCCTCGCAGCAGCTGGCCAATGCGCTCAAGATCAGCCAGTCGAGCGTGGTCAAGTTCAGCCAGAAGCTCGGCTTCAAGGGCTACCCGGACCTCAAGTTCTCGATCGGCGAATCGATCGCGCGCGGCGATGCCGGCGAGGGCAACGGCGGCAGCGAAGCCGCGCCGGAAGACCCGCATGCGGCGCTGGCGGAAAGCCTCTGGCACAGCAAGTCGCTGGCCGAGCAGGAAACCCGGCTGATCAACCCGCCCGATCGCATCGACGCCATTGCCGAGGCGATCGGCAAGGCCGGCAAGGTCTTCATCATCGGCCTCGGCGAGGACGGCATCCCGGCGCGCGCATTCGCGATGCGCCTGTCGCTGCTGGACATCCTCACCGTGCACCATTTCGACGCCGTGCTGATGACGGCGAGCATCGCCACCGCCGATGCGGCGGACCTGCTGCTGGTGTTTTCCGAGCACGGCCAGCAACCCGCCCTGTGCCAGATCGGCCGCCAGTTCCGCGAGCGCGGCGGCCGCGTCGTGTCGGTCACCCGCCACACCGCCAATCCGCTGCGCGCGCACGCCGAGCATGCGCTGCTGGTGTCCGCCCACGACGAACGCGCGCACATCCAGCCCCTGCTGTACCACTCCGCCCTGCGCCACCTGCTCGACATGCTCTTCGTGCTGTTGTGCGCGAACGGGCGCGGCCGGCTCGAGCGGCTGGAAGCCAACCTCGATCGCATCCGCAACCTGCTGGAACCCTGATGACCCTTGCTGCCCCTCCCTTATGCCGCCCCCGTGCGCCACGATGGCCACGCCTGGCGCGCGCCGCCCGGAACGCGTTGCTCTCGCTGCTGCTGGTTGCCCTGCCCGCCGCGGCCGATCCGACCGGCGGAGTGGAGGATGCGCCACCGCGTGCGGCCCTGCCCTGGGCGACGGCGCGCCAGCTGGTCGTGGTGGTGCCGCCCGAGCGCGACAGCACCCGTGCGC
>JAEZQS010000247.1 GCA_023412995.1 Pseudomonadota bacterium | reverse complement strand
TTCCTGCGGCGGGTGCCGCGGGAGCCGGCTGGGCCGGGACAGTGACGCCGGACATCACGCCCAGGTCGCTGTCGGTCCGCACGTCGCTGGAGCGACTGCCGAAGATGCCCATGCCGAGGCTGAGCAGGAAGAACAAGCCTGCGAGGACCGCCGTGCTGCGCGACAGGAAATTCGCCGAGCCGCGCGCACCGAAGACGGTCGCCGATGCGCCACCGCCGAATCCCGAACCTGCAGCGGCGCCAGCGCCACGCTGCAGCAGGATCAGCACGGTCATGCCGATGGCCACCAGCACATAGAAGATGTTTGCAACGATGGAAAGCATCGAAAACCCGTCACGTTTGCGCGGCGGCGCAGATGGCGAGGAAATCCTCCGCCTGCAGCGCCGCACCGCCGATGAGTCCGCCATCCACGTCGGGCTGGCCGAACAGTTCGGCCGCATTGGCGGGTTTGACGCTGCCCCCGTACAGGAGCTGCAGCGAGTCCGCGATTGTAGCATCCCGCCTTGCGAATGTGCCACGGATGAACGCGTGCACGGCCTGCGCCTGCGCCGGGGTGGCCGTGCGGCCGGTGCCGATGGCCCAGACCGGCTCGTAGGCGACGATTGCCCGCGCAAAGGCCTCGATGCCCGCGCGCTCGATCACCGCGTCCAGCTGCGCGCCGACCACCCGCTCGGTGGCGTCCTGCTCGCGTTCGTCGAGGCTCTCGCCGACGCACAGGATCGGCACCAGGCCGGCAGCCTGCGCCGCCACGAATTTTTCCGCGACCTGGCCGTTCGACTCGCCATGGTACTGGCGCCGTTCGGAATGCCCGGCCAGCACCCAGGTCGCGCCGACGTCCTTCAGCATCGCCCCGGACACCTCGCCGGTGAAGGCACCCGCGGCATGCTCGCTGAGGTCCTGCCCGCCAAAGGCCAGCGCGTCACCCGCGTGGCGTGCCGCCAGTTCGGCCAGGTAGGGGAACGGCGGCAGCACGCCGACCTCGATGCCGGCCGGCAGCCCGGCGACGATGGCCGCCACCAGCTCGCGCGCCATGGCACGCGTGCCGTGCATCTTCCAGTTTCCCGCAACGAGGGGACGGCGCATGGGACACCCGTGGCTGAAAGGCGCGCCAGAATAGTGGCGGCATCGGGCAAGAGCAAACCGGCACGGGCCGGGGACTGGCGAAAGCCCAAGCCGGCGGCTGTCGCCCTTCGCGGCCCCGCTCCGGCTACTCAGACAAGGCGGATTTCGCGCAGGCGCTCCATCAGGTACCCGTGCGCGGTGATCGGCTCGGGGTAGCGGTTGGGATGCTGCGCGTCGATGCACGAGGGCAGCACCTCGAGCAGGCAGTCGGGGTTGGGGTGCAGGAAGAAGGGCACCGAATAGCGCGGTTCGCGCGCCGCGGCGCCGGGCGGATTGACCACGCGGTGGGTGGTCGAGGGGTACACGTGGTTGGTCAGGCGCTGCAGCATGTCGCCGATGTTGACCACGATGGTGTCGGCGTCGGCCGTGAACGGAACCCATTCGCCGCCATGCGAGCGCACTTCCAGGCCCTGCGCGCTGGCGCCCACCAGCAGCGTGATGAGGTTGATGTCCTCGTGCGCGCCCGCACGCACGTTCGGCACGTCGGCGCTGGTGATCGGCGGATAGTGGATCGGGCGCAGGATCGAGTTGCCGCTGGCGGTGCGCTCGTCGAACCAGGTTTCCGGCAGGCCGATGTGCAGTGCCAGCGCGCGCAGCACGCGCGTGCCGAGGGCATCGAGCGCCTCGTAGAGCGCGTAGCCCGATTCGCGGAATCCCGGCACTTCGGCCGGCCACAGGTTCGGCGGCATCACCGCGGCATGCGGCGAGTCGCGCGGGATCTCGCGGCCGATGTGCCAGAACTCCTTGAGGTCCGGGTACTGCGAATCGCGCGCCGTCTCGATCCCGAACGGGGTGTAACCACGCGCGCCGCCGCCGCCGGCAACGTGGTAGCGCCGTTTCACTTCCGGCGGCAGGGCGAAGAAACGCCGGAAGGCGTCGTAGGCCGCGTCGACCAGCTCGGCCGCGATGCCGTGCCCGCGGATGCCGGCAAAGCCCCATTCGCGGTAGGCGGCCCCGAGGTCGGCGACGAAGGCATCGCGGTCGCTGTCGTAGCGGCCGATGTCGAGCGTCGGGATGCGCGCGCTCATGTCGCCAGGGCGGGAGCGCGCAACGCGGCCTCCCGCACCGCCGCCGACAGCCGGCCGACCAGGCGTTCCACCACCGCGTCGTCGTCCGCTTCCACCGTGACCCGCACCAGCGGCTCCGTGCCCGAGGCGCGCAGCACGACGCGGCCGTGGCCGTCCAGTTCCGCCTGCACCTGCGCATGCGCCCGTTGCACGGCGGCATCTTCCAGCAGCGCGCGCGCGCCGCCGCCGACCCGCACGTTGACGGTCGTCTGCGCCACCTTGCGCATGCCGGCGACCGCCTCGTCCAGGCGGCGTCCGCTGCGCACCAGCACCTCCAGCACCTGAAGCGCGCTGACGATGGCGTCGCCGGTGGTGGCGCGGTCGAGGGTGAGGATGTGGCCGGACGTCTCGCCGCCGAGCACGCCGCCGTCGCGCTTGAGCATCTGCAGCACGTAGCGGTCGCCGACGTTGGCGCGCAGGAAACCGATGTCGGCCTCGCCGAGCGCGCGCTCGAGGCCGAAGTTGCTCATCAGCGTGCCGACCACCGGGCCGTGCAGGCGGCCGCTGCGCTGCCAGTCGCTGGCGAGCACGTAGAGCAGCTGGTCGCCATCGACCAGCTCGCCGGTGCGATCCACCATCTGCACGCGGTCGCCATCGCCGTCGAAGGCGATGCCGAGGTCGGCGCCGGCCGCCACCACCGCGCGCGCGAGCGCCTGCGGGCTGGTCGAACCGACGTCGCGGTTGATGTTGAGCCCGTCGGGCTGGTTGCCGATCGCGCTCACGCGCGCACCCAGCTCGGCGAACACCTTGGGGGCGATCTGGTAGGTCGCGCCATGGGCGCAGTCGAGCACGATGGAGAGGCCGCGCAGGCTGAGCGCCTCCGGCACCGTCCCCTTGCAGAATTCGGCGTAGCGTGCCGCCGCGTCCTCCAGGCGCACCACCTTGCCGATCACCTCCGACGACACGGTGGTGAAGGCCGCCTCCAGCTCCTGCTCGATGGCGGTCTCCACCGCGTCGTCGAGCTTTTCCCCGGAAGCGGAAAAGAACTTGATGCCGTTGTCCTGGTGCGGGTTGTGCGAGGCGCTGATGACGATGCCGGCATCGGCGCGCAGGGACCGCGTCAGGTAGGCCACCGCAGGCGTCGGCATCGGCCCGAGCAAACGCACGTCGGCGCCGGCAGCGACCAGCCCCGCCTCGAGCGCGGACTCGAACATGTACCCCGAAACGCGCGTGTCCTTGCCGATGACGACCGTCGCCCGCCCGGTGGCGCCCGCCAGCACGTGGCCCGCCGCACGCCCGAGCTTGAGCATGAACTCGGCCGTGATCGGCCACTCACCCACGCGGCCGCGGATGCCGTCGGTTCCGAAGTAGCGTCTGACTGTCACGGGAATGGGGAATGGGGAATAGGGAATGGTCGGGCGCGGGAGATCCGGAGGCAGGAGGCACATCGCGGCGCATCGCCGCTTGGCCGCGCAAACCCGCTCCTGCGATTCCCCATTCCCGATTCCCTATTCCCGGCTACGTCAATCGCCCATCTGCTTCTGGCGGTGTTCCCAGCGTTCCTGGGCGTCGAGGCTGAGGGTCGCGATCGGGCGCGCCTCGAGGCGATCGAGGCCGATTTCCTCGTCGGTTTCCTCGCAGAAGCCGTAGCGGCCTTCCTCGATCCGCTTCAGCGCCTTGTCGATCTTGGCGATCAGCTTGCGGTAGCGGTCGCGCGTGCGCAGCTCCAGCGAGTTCTCGGTCTCGCGCGTGGCGCGCTCGGCCTCGTCGCCGACATCCCGCACTTCGTCGCGCAGGCTCTCGATGGTCTGGCGGCTCTCCTCGACCAGTTCCTCGCGCCAGCGCGACAGCTTGCTGCGGAAGTACTGCAGCTGGCGCGGGCTCATGTACTCTTCCTTCGCGCTCGGCTTGTAGCCGTGCGGCAGCGTGACCTGCACCGTGGTCGGCAACGCGTAGCGGCCGTCCTGCATGGTCACGCCGTTCTCCGCGAGCGGCGCGGCCGCCCTTGTCTTGCGCTGCGCCGGCGGCGTCTGTCCACCCTGCTCGCGGGCCGGTGCCGCGGACTTCGCGACGGCCGCCCCCTTCGGCAGCGCGGCCTTCTTCGCTGCTTCCGGCGCAGCCTTGCGGGCCGGGGTCTTCGCGGCAGTGCGCGGCGCGGCCTTCGCTGCCGGGCCCTTCGCTGCAGCGGCCTTGGTCGCGGCCGGCTTCTTCGGCGCGGCCTTGCGCGCGGCGGCCTTCTTCTGTGCGAACGCGGGGAGCGCGCCGCCCACGGTCCGCGCTCCGGCGATAAGCCGGACTACAGCGTCTCTCTTCGTCATCGAACCGAATC
>JAEZQS010000191.1 GCA_023412995.1 Pseudomonadota bacterium | reverse complement strand
CGACCCTGGACATCCCGGCGGCTGGCACGTCGCCGCCGGCCGCCTCTACCATGTCGTCGGCCACGCCAGCGGGCCCGGCGAGCTGCGCGTGATGGATCCGCAAACCGGCGACGACCGGAGCCTGGCCAGCCTCCCCGACGACCTCGCCGATTTCGACTTCGGCATCACGGCGGCAGCGAGCGAACTGGTGCTCGTACGCACGGCCACCCAGGACACCGACATCGGCGTGCTGCAGCTGCGCCGAAGCGGTTCCGCGCCCTAGCAGCACCCGCGCTGAGATTCCCGCGCAAGCCCGCTGCCTCCCATCACGGGAGGCCGGTGTCGCGTGCCCGCTACCACCGCGCGGTGGGGGCACTGCGCCGCTCCGTTGCGAGGCGCAATGTCCGCACCGTCCCGCAGCGACCCGGCTCCCGCTCCCGACCCCCAATCCCGAACCCGAATCCCCCAATCAGCGCCCAACCGTTGCCTTCGCGCGCCATTCGGAAGGCCTTCGCCTCGCGCACATGCGAAATCGTCGAATCCTCGGCGTTTCTTCCTGACGCGCGCGCGGCGCGTGCGGAGCATCGGGCCATCCCCAACGGAGGTGGCAAGCGATGCGCATCGAATTCGAACGGCTGGGCAATGGCGGCACGCTGGACTGGGATGCCGGTGGCGAGCGGCGCGAGCGCGGCGTGCGGGTGGTGCTGGGCGGCGGGCGCGGCTGCGTGTTGCGCGGCGAGCGGGTGCCGGGAGCGATCCTCGTCCCGCTGCGCGGACGGCTGCAGGTCAGCGACGGCGACGGATCGCGCACGCTGCTGCCCGGCCAGCTGCTGGTGGTCGAGGCCGGCACCGCGCTGCAGGCAGCGGGGCGCGGGACGGCCTTGTGGATGGCGGTGTTCGCGCCGGCGCCGGCATGGCAGGCACTGGTCGGTCGCGCCGATGCGCTGGCCGGCGCGCGCGTGCTGGTGCCGTCGCTGCACGTGGCCGACCTCGCGTTGCGCCGCACGGCGCTGCGCCTGGCGCGCGAAGCGGCGCGCGGCAGCACGCGCACGCACACGGCGGCCGTGGCCCTGGCGCTGCGGAT
This sequence comes from Pseudomonadota bacterium, assembly GCA_023412995.1. Lineage (GTDB taxonomy): Bacteria > Pseudomonadota > Gammaproteobacteria > Xanthomonadales > Rhodanobacteraceae > Dokdonella_A. The sequence continues at coordinate 3,638 of JAEZQS010000191.1, read as the reverse complement.
CGACGAACTGCAGTCCGTCTTCGAACCCCTGATCGCCCGCTGCCCCGGGCGGTCGGATGCACAGCGCCGCAACGTCTTCCTGCGGCTGCAGCGGGTGCGCAACGCGATGGCCGCGCATTGCCAGCAGGACATCGGCATTGCCGGGTTCGCGCGCATGGCGAGCTATTCACCCTGCCATTTCATCCGCGCCTTCAGCCTGGTGTACGGCGAGACGCCGCACGCGGTGTTGATGGAGCACCGGCTCGGTCGCGCGCACCAGCTGGTGCACGAGAGCGGCATGGCGATCACCGAGGTGGCGCGTGCCAGCGGATTCGAGAACCGCTGCGCATTCGCGCGCTCGTTCAAGCGGCGCTACGGCGTCTCCGCCTCGGACCTGCGCCAAGGCAACCGCGCGGCGGCCTGACGCGCGCCACCCATGGCCCTGGCCTCGTCAATTTCGGCAACGGTTTCGCCAAGCCGCTGGCAAGGGCACGCCTTCACGATTTCCTAATGTTCCCCGGCAGCCCGCCCGCCCCGGCGGGCGACAGACCCCATCGAGGAGAATCCATGCGACACAACCCCTTGCCCCAATCGATCCGCCGCGCGCTGGCGACCGCGGTGCTCGCGGCGCGCGCGCCAGCGGCGGCGCCGCTGGCCGCCCTTGCCACCCTCGGCCTCATGGCCGGTCCCGCCGCCGCGCAGGACGAGGGACTGGCCGGCACGCAGAGCCTCGAGACGATCACGGTCACCGGCTCCAACATCCGCCGCGTCGACATCGAGACGTCCAACCCGGTCATCACCATCGACCGCGCGGCGATCGAGAAGAGCGGCAAGCTCACCCTCGGCGACCTGGTGCAGTCGCTGCCTGCGGTGACCGGCCCCAACACCAACCCGCAGGTCAACAACTCCGGCGGCAGCGGCTTCACCAGCATCGGCCTGCGCGGCCTCGGCTCGCAGCGCACGCTGGTGCTGATCAATGGCCACCGCTACCTCAGCGGCGATCCGAACGCGATCCCGGCCAACATGGTCGACCGCATCGAGGTGCTGACCGACGGCGCCTCGTCCGTGTACGGCTCCGACGCGATTGCGGGCGTGGTGAACTTCATCCTGCGCAGCGACTACCAGGGCGCCGAGCTGGCGCTGGACTACGGCATCTCCGACAAGGACGATGGCCAGAGCTCGGGCTACCAGTTCACCTTCGGCCACAGCAGCGATCGCGGCAGCATCATGGCCGGGATCAACTACAAGAAGATCGACGGCGTGCTGTCCGGCAACCGCGAGTTCTCGAAGGATGCGGTGTCGCTTTACGGCACCACCTCGTTCCCGCCCACCGGCTTCATCGGCGGTTCCACCTCCTCGCCCTACGGCCACGTGCAGGTGCCCGACGGGCTGGGTGACGTGATCGGCTGCCCGGACGGTTCCTACATCGCGCGCAACCCTGGCGCGAGCGGCATGAACCTCGCCACCGACTACCACTGCTATCGCAACAACGCGGGCGCCGGCGGTCCGAGCGACAAGTACAACTATGCGACGGTCAACCTGGTCATGACCCCGCAGGAGCGCACCGGGCTGTTCCTCAACGGCAACTACAAGGTCACCGACGACGTCGAGGCCTACCTGTCGGTGCTGCACAACAAGACCTCCTCCTCGTTCCAGCTCGCCCCGGCCGTGTACGGCACGCCCTACGGCACGTTCGTTTCCGCCGACAGCTACTACAACCCGTTCGGCGTGGACTTCGGTGGCGACGACGGCTACACCTTCACCGCCCGCCTGGCGACGCTGGGCAACCGCCGCGCCTCCGCCGGCACCGCCACGGACCAGATCTCCAGCGGGTTCCGCGGCACCGTTTCGCTGTGGAACGACCAGCAGTGGAACTGGGACATCGGCTACGACTACGGCCACGTGCACCTGGGCACCGTCACCTACGGCCTGCCCAACATGTCGCTGCTGAACCTCGCGACCGGTCCCTCGTTCCAGGATCCGGTGACCGGCGAGATCCGCTGTGGCACGCCCGACGCGCCCATTGCCGGCTGCACGCCGTTCAATCCGTTCAACCTCGACGATCCCAACAGCATCGCCGTGCTGCAGTCGGCCGCCTCGCCCGGCGTCAGCAACTTCTACACGATGGAAACGGTGAAGCGCGCCGACGTGAACGGCGGGTTGTTCGACCTGCCGGCCGGCACCGTGCAGCTGGCGCTCGGCGCCAACTACCGCACCGAGTACACGCATTCGAACGTCGACACCTCGCTGATCATCAACCCGGACACCGGCACCTGCGTGCTCGGCAGCCAGTGCGCTTCGGCGCTGCAGGGCGGCTACAACGTCAAGGAGGCCTACGCCGAACTGTTCGTGCCGGTCCTTTCCGGCGTGCCGTTCGCGCACGCGCTGAACCTGACCCTGGGCGAGCGGTACTCGCGCTTCAGCACGTTCGGCAGCACCAGCAACGCCAAGCTCGCGCTGGAATGGCGCCCGATCGAGGACCTGCTGCTGCGCGGCACGATGTCGGAGGTGTTCCGCGCGCCGACCGTCGCCGACGTGTTCGGCGGCGCCGCGAGCGATGCGCCCAAGCTCTCCAACGACCCGTGCGACCACTACACCGGCGGCGGCAACCCGGCCTGCGCCAACGTCCCCACCGACGGCAGCTTCGTCAACCAGAACGTAGCGCAGCAGCTGCAGCTCAACGCGATCGCCTCCGGCGCCGCGTTCGCCGGCTTCCCGATCGGGCCGGAGCAGGGCAAGTCGTTCGACTTCGGCGTGGTGTACGACCCGCACTGGCTCGAAGGGCTGTCGGTGAGCGCCGACGTCTGGCGCCTGTACCTCAACAACAACATCACGCCCGCCATTGGCGCGCAGAGCGTGCTGGACCTGTGCTACGCCGGCCAGACGCAGTTCTGCGGCCTCATCCAGCGCTACGAAAGCGGACCCAACCAGGGCCAGATCCGCACCATCATCGAACCGACCGGCAACCTCGGCCGCGTCGACGTGGGCGGCGTGGACTTCGCGCTCAACTACCGCCTGCCGGAGTTCTCGTTCGGCCGCTTCAACGTGTCGCTCAACGCGACCTACCTGAAGAACTACGACCTGCAGACGGCGCCGGGCCTGGACGGCAACACCACCTACCACTACGCCGGGCACTTCATGAACTACGGTTCGTCGCAGGCGGCGAACTGCCCGGGCGCCGGCGGCGGCGTGTGCCTGTTCCCGCGCTGGCGCGCGCAGTCGAACGTGGGCTGGAAGATGGGTCCGTTCGACGCGTCATGGGCCATGCGCTACGTCGGCCGCTTCCGCATGGGTTCGCCGGCGCCGTCGCAGGACACGTTCCCGGCCGGCACCTGCTACTACGGCGACTTCTGCACGCTCAAGGGCCTGTACTACGACTACGGCGCGACGGTGTACAACGACCTGCAGTTCGGCTACGAGATGGAGGCGATCAACACGCGCTTCGACATCGGCGTCAACAACGTCGGCGACAAGCAGCCGCCCATGCTCTACGCCAACAACACGCTCAACGCCAACACCGACCCGAGCGACTTCGACCTGCTCGGCCGCTACTACTGGGGCCGCGTCACGATCAAGTTCTAGCCGCGGCGAGGCGACTTCGCGGCGCCCTCCGGGGTGCCGCCTCCCAGCGGGGGGGGGGGGGGGGGGCGGGCCGGCGG
>JAEZQS010000173.1 GCA_023412995.1 Pseudomonadota bacterium | reverse complement strand
GGCTCGGAGAGGGGTATACGAGACAGCGGCACCGGCAGCCGCGCCGCAGCGCACGACGCTGTCCGCCGCCGGCAAGCCGATGCGCACCACCCCGCCGACGGTCACGGCCAGCGGCCAGCCGGAGCAGCTCAAGGGCGTACGCCGCAACATGGCACGCGTGATGGCGGACGCCCACGCGAACGTGGTGCCGACAACGATCGTCGACGACGCCGACCTGCACGCCTGGATCGGCAAGCAGGACATCACCGCGCGCCTGGTGCGCTCCATCGTGGCCGCATGCAAGGCGGTGCCGGCGCTCAACGCCTGGTTCGATGGCGAAAAGCTCACCCGCACGCTGCACCCGCACGTGGACATCGGCATCGCGGTGGACACCGATGACGGCCTGTTCGTGCCGGCCCTGCGCAATGCCGACATGCTGGACGCCGCCGGCGTGCGCACCGCGATCCAGCGCCTGCGCACGCAGGTGGCGGACCGGTCGATTCCGTCGTCGGAACTTTCCGGCTACACCATCAGCCTGTCCAACTTCGGCATGTTCGCCGGCCGCTACGCAAGCCCGGTGGTGGTGCCACCCTGCGTCGCGATCATTGGTGCCGGCAAGCTGTGCCACGACGTCGTGGCGGTGATGGGCGGCATCGAAGTGCACCGGCGCATGCCGATCTCGCTCACCTTCGATCACCGCGCCGCGACCGGCGGCGAGGCGGCGCGCTTCCTCAAGGCGCTGCTCGACGACCTGGGCCTGCCGCAGTAGCCGCGATGGCGCACCGCAGCCGCCTCGCGGGCTTCATCATCGACTGCCAGGTCGACGACCTCGACGCGCCTGCCACGTTCTGGAGCAAGGCGCTCGGGATGCGCATTGCCGACGCCGACGCGGGGGACGTACCCGGCCAGTACCAGCAGTTCGGCGACACGCCGGCCGGGCTCCACGTCGAGGTACAGAAGGTCGATCATCCCTCGCGCGTCCACCTCGACATCGAGGCGGACGACGTCGATGCCGAAGCGGACCGGCTGGAGCAGCTGGGCGCACGGCGCATCGCCTTCGTGCGACGCTGGTGGGTCATGGAAGCGCCGGGCGGGCACTGCTTCTGCGTGGTGAAGATGCACCATCCCGAGCAGGGCGAACCGCCACGCGAGTGGCCCTGACGGACCGGGCGGACGTCTACTCCGCTTCCGGCGCGCCCTATCGGCGCGCCATCCGCGCACGCCGGCGCAAGGGCCAGGCGACATCGCGCCGCAGCCTTACGGCCATGCGGATCAGCGCGGCGCGGCGCAACCAGGCGAGGTCCAGCAGCGGCGCAATCGCCAGCCAGTACACCGCCGTGGCGCCCAGTGCCGGTCCCGGCCGCAGCGCCGGTACCAGCACGAGCGCGGCCAGCCCGGCGATGCCCCAGGCCAGCAGCAGCATCTCCAGCGACGACGGGTACCGCACGCGCGGCCTCCGTCCGTGCAGGGCGCGGCCGGCACCCACCGGTGCGACGGGGTCGGAAGCAACCAGCGAAGCGACAAGCATGGCGGTATCCGGGGCAACGAGGAGGGCCACACGATGGCCCGCCGCCGTCTCACATGGCGCGATGGCGCGCGGGGAGAACCGGGACTGCATGCCATAATCGGGCGCGGACGGATGGAGCGCGCGTGCACAACCAGAGTTTCCTCCAGTACGCAGTCGTGCTGCTGCTTGCCGCCGTGGTCGCGGTGCCGCTCGCCCGGCGCTGGAAGCTTGGCGCGGTTATCGGCTACCTCGGCGCCGGCGTGCTATTGGGTCCCTCGGCACTCGGCCTGATCGGCAACACGGAACAGATCGCGCGCATCTCCGACCTCGGCATCGTGCTGATGCTGTTCGTGATCGGCATGGAGCTGTCGCCGCAGCGCCTGTGGGTCATGCGCCGCAGCGTGTTCGGTGCGGGCAGCCTGCAGATGGTCGCCACCACGCTCCTCATAGGCGGAGTGGTCCTCGCGCTCGGGCTGGGCTGGAAGGGCGCGCTCGTTGCCGGCCTCGGACTGGCGCTGTCCTCCACCGCAATCGACCTGCAGCTGCTGGCCGAACGCAAGGAACTGACCAGCGCGCACGGCCGGCTCGGGTTCGCCATCCTGCTGTTCCAGGACGTCGCCGCCATTCCCGTGCTGGCCCTGATCCCGATCCTCGGGCAGGGCCACGCCAGTGGCGACATCGGCGCGGAAGTGCTGGCGACCTTGCGCGTGTTCGGCACCATTACGCTGGTGGTGGTCGGCGGCCGCTATCTGCTGCGCCCGATGTTCCGCACCGCCGCGCGGGTCGGCACGCCGGAGGTGTTCACCGCCACCGCGCTGCTGGTAGTGATGGGCACCGCCTGGCTGATGCAGCTGGCCGGCATGTCGATGTCGCTCGGCGCCTTCCTTGCCGGCGTGCTGCTGGCCGATTCGGAATACCGGCACGAGATCGAGGCGCAGATCGAGCCGTTCCGCGGGCTGCTGCTGGGCCTGTTCTTCGTCAGCATCGGCATGTCGCTGGACCTCGCCCGGCTCCTGGCGCAGCCGCAGCTGGTGCTCGCGCTGCTGCTGGCGCTGGTGCTGCTGAAGGGACTGGTCCTGTACCTGGTCGCGCGGTTCGGCTCGGGCGAGGACCACCCGCAGTCGCTGGCGCTGGCCGCGGTGCTCGCCCAGGGCGGCGAGTTCGCGTTCGTGATCTTCGGCCTCGCCGCCGCCAACGCGCTCATCAGCGCCGAGCAGCGCGACCTCGCCATCCTCGTGATCACGCTGTCGATGGCAGCGACCCCGCTGCTGGTGCGCCTGCGCGCCGAGGCGGTGCCGGCCCGCAGCAAGCGCCCGCAACGCGCCTTCGATCGTCCCGACGGGGTGGCGCCGCGCGTGATCATCGCCGGCATGGGACGGGTCGGGCAGATCGTGGCGCGCCTGCTCAATGCCAATCGCGTCCCCTTCACGGCGCTCGAAAACGATCCCGAGCAGGTCGATTTCATGCGCCGCTTCGGCAACACGGTGTTCTATGGGGACGCCTCGCGGCTCGACCTGCTGCGCGCCGCGCAGGCCGACAAGGCAGAGGTGTTCGTGATCACCACCGAGGACCCGGACGCGAACCTGCGCACCGCTCGGCTGCTCAAGCACCATTTCCCGCACCTCAAGGTGTACGCGCGGGCGCGCAACCGGCAGCACGTGTTCCGCCTGATGGACCTCGGCATCGGCTCGATCGTGCGCGACACCTTCTTTTCCAGCCTCGAGCTGGCGCGCAACGTGTTCGAGGGACTGGGCTACGAGCGCGAAGCCGCGGCGGCCTACGTGCGCCGCTTCCGCGAGCATGACGAGCGCCTGCTGGCGACGCAGTACCTCGTCTACGACGACGAGGCCGCCCTGATGCAGAGCGCGCGCGAGGCGCGCATCGACCTGGAGCGGCTGTTCGACGCGGATGTCGCGCGCCACGACGCCGCCACGCAGGCGCAGGATCTCGCCGATGCGCAGATCGACGGCCGTGGCTGACGACCGCGGCTTCGCGGTGGCGGAGCAGCTGCTGGCGGGGTTCGACCGGCGTTTCCAGGCGCGCTGTCCGGTGCAGCGCCCCGACCGCTACCGCCTGCTCGATGCGCTCCCGCCCGACGTGCCACGCATCGCGCGCGGCAGTGGCGTGTCCTACGTGGCAGCCAGTTTCGGCAATGGTGCGACCAGCCAGGCCATGGGGGCATTCGACCGCCTGCTCGCGTTCGACCCCGTGCGCGGGCGGCTCGCGGTGGAAGCCGGCGCACGCATCGGCGACGTCCAGCGC
>JAEZQS010000112.1 GCA_023412995.1 Pseudomonadota bacterium | reverse complement strand
CCCGCGCCGCGGCCCTCCATAAAACCCCTCGCCCCGGCGAACCCGCGCCATCCCGAATCCCGAATCCCGAATCCCGAATCCCGATTCCCGAATCCCCAATCCCGGCCCTACGGCTGGCCCGCGGTCTCGTCGCCGCCGGCTTCCTTGAGGCCGCGCTGCTCGAGCAGCGGCTCGACGCTCGGGTCGCGGCCGCGGAAGTCGCGGTACATCTTCGCCATGTCCTCGGTGCTGCCGCGCGAGAGCACCATGTCGCGGAAGCGCTGGCCGTTCGCGCGCGTCATGCCGCCGTTCTCGCGGAACCAGTAGAAGGCGTCGTGGTCGAGCACCTCGCTCCACAGGTAGGCGTAGTAGCCCGCGGCATAGCCGCCTCCCCAGATGTGCGCGAAATAGGACGTGCGGTAGCGCGGCGGCACCTCGTACATGTCCACGCCGGCCTTCTCGAGCGCCTGCTTCTCGAACGCATCGACGTCCTTCTTGCCGGCATCGGCAGGCAGCGTGTGCCAGGCCATGTCCAGCAGCGCGGCGGCGAGGTACTCGGTGGTGGCGTAGCCCTGGTCGAACGTGCGCGTCTTCTTGATCTTGGCGACCAGTTCCTCAGGCATCGGCGCGCCGGTCTTGTAGTGGCGCGCGAAATGCGCGAACACCTTCGGATCGCTCGCCCAGTGCTCGTTGAACTGCGAGGGGAACTCGACGAAGTCGCGCGGCACCGAGGTGCCGGACAGGCTGGGGTAGGTGACGTTGGAGAACATGCCGTGCAGCGCATGGCCGAACTCGTGGAACATCGTGGTGGCATCGTCCCAGCTGATCAGCGCGGGCTGGCCTTCGGCGGGCTTGGTGAAGTTGCAGACGTTGAACACCACCGGCTTCGTGCCGAGCAGCTTCGACTGGCCGACGAGGTTGTCCATCCACGCACCGCCGCGCTTGCTGTCGCGCTTCCAGTAGTCGGCGTAGAACAGGGCGAGCGAGGAGCCGTCGGCGTCGAACACTTCGAACACGCGCACGTCCGGCTCGTACACCGGGATGTCCTTGCGCTCCTTGAAGGTGAGGCCGTACAGCTGGTTGGCGGCATAGAAAACGCCGTCCTGCAGCACGCGGTCGATCTCGAGGTAGGGCTTGATCTGCGTTTCGTCGAGGTCGTACTCGGCCTTGCGCACCTGCTCGGCGTAGAACTGCCAGTCCCACGGCGCGAGCTTGAAGCCGCCCTTGCGCGCATCGATCAGCGCCTGCATCTTCGCCGCCTCTCCGCGTGCCTTGGCGGTGGCCGCCGGCACCATGTCGGTCATCAGCTTCGTCGCGGCGGCCGGGGTCTTGGCCATCTGGTTGTCGAGCGCGTACGCGGCGTAGCTGTCGAAGCCGAGCAGCTTGGCGCGTTCGGCGCGCAGCACGGCGAGGCGCTGGATGGTGGTGCGGGTGTCGTTCGAGTCGTTGTGCTCGGCGCGGTTGATGGACGCCTCGAACAGGCGCTTGCGCGTGTCGCGGTCCGCCAGCGTCACCTGCGCCGGCTGCTGCGTGGTGTTCTGCAGCGTGAGGACGTACTTGCCGTCGAGCTTGCGCGATTTGGCCGCGTTGGCGGCAGCGGCGATATCGGCGTCGGAGAGTCCGGCCAGGGCGGCCTTGTCGTCCACCACCAGGGCGGCGGCGTTGGTTGCCGCCAGCAGCTTGTTGGAGAATGCGGTGGTGAGGGTCGACTCTTCCTTGTTGAGTTCGCGCAGCTTCGCCTTGTCGGCGTCGCCGAGCAGCGCGCCGGCACGCACGAAGTCGCGGTAGTAGCGCTCGACCAGCTGATTCTGCTCGGCATCGAGGCCGAGCGAGACGCGCGTGTCGTAGAGCTTCCTGACGCGCGCGAACAGCTTGGCGTCCAGGTAGATCGCGTCCTGGTGCGCCGCCAGCTTCGGCGCGATCGCCTGCTGCACCTTCTGCAGCGTCTCGTTCGTGTCGGCGGACGTCAGGGCGAAGAAGACCGAGGCCGAACGCGTCAGCAGCTGGCCAGAGCGCTCCATCGGCTCGATGGTGTTGGCGAAGGTCGGAGCGGCCTCCTGGTTCGAAATCCGTTCGATCTCGGCGATCTGCTCGCGCATGCCCGCTTCCATGGCCGGCTGGTAGTCGGCGTCCTTGATGCGGTCGAACGGCGGCGCATGGAACGGCAGCGTGCTGGGCGCGGCGAACGGATTGGACGCCGGCAGCGCTGCCGCCTCGGCCGCAGCCATCGGCGCATGGGCCAGCAATCCGAGCGCACCCGTCAGGGCAAGGGTCTTGGTGGTCACCAGGATTCGTGATCGGAGCATGTCGCATCGTCCTCGTTGGAGCGGGGAATCGCGTCGGCACGGCAACCCGGGGACGCGGGATCGGGCCAGCCTAGCGGCCCGGCCGCCAGCTGCCATGTGCCTTTCGGCCCATGGCGCGGGGAAACGGGTTGGCCCGGCTTCAGGAAGCGGGGGCCGGCAACGCGGCCAGTGCCGGATGCAGCACCGGCCAGACGTTTTCCAGCACCCGCGGCTCGCCGGCCGCCGTGGGGTGCAGGCCGTCTTCCTGCATCAGGGCGGGGTCGAGGGCGACTCCTTCCAGCAGGAACGGGACCAATGGCACGTTGAATTCCGTGGCAAGGTCCCGATACATCGTGCGCAGGCCGTCGCGGTAGCGCGGGCCGTAGTTGACCGGCAGCTCGATACCGACCAGCAGCGCGCGTGCGCCAGCCGCTTCGACCCGCTGCAGCATGGCCGCGAGGTTGGCGCGGATCGTCGCCAGCGGCAGGCCGCGCAAGCCGTCGTTGGCGCCCAGTTCCAGCACGACCAGGGCAGGCTGGTGTTCCTCGAGCAGCGCCGGCAGGCGGGCGAGGCCGCCGGCCGTGGTCTCGCCGCTGATGCTGGCGTTGACCACCGGGCGTGCCGGCGACTGCTGCGCCAGGCGCGCCTGCAGCAGCGCCACCCAGCCGTCCCGCTGCGAAATGCCGTGGGCGGCGGAAAGCGAATCACCCAGCACGAGCAGCGGCCGCGGCGCGGCCGCCTGCACGGGCAGGCCGGCGAGGCACAGCACCAGGACGAGGAAGGATCGAAGCATGGGCGGGGACACCAGTGCGGCATTGCGGGCAGAAGAGGTTAGCAAAGTCGTCGAGGGACCCGACGGGCGGCTGGTGATCCTGGACGGCGTCGGGCTCGAGGTCGCGCGCGGCGACAGCCTGGCGATCGTCGGCGCCTCGGGTTCGGGCAAGACCACCCTGCTCGGCCTCCTGGCCGGACTGGACCGGCCCACCACCGGCAGCATCGTGCTGGCGGGCGAGCTGCTCGACGACCTCGACGAGGAAGCCCGTGCGCGACTGCGCCGGCGCCGCGTCGGCTTCGTGTTCCAGGGCTTCCACCTGCTGCCGGCGCTCACGGCAGAGGAAAACGTGATGCTGCCGCTGGACCTCGATGGGCGTGTCGATGCGCGCGAACGCGCCGGCGAGGCGCTGGCGCGGGTCGGCCTGGCGGCGCGCCGCCGCCATTACCCGGCGCAGCTGTCCGGGGGCGAGCAGCAGCGCGTCGCCCTGGCACGCGCGTTCGTGCACGGGCCGGAGATCCTGTTAGCCGACGAACCGACCGGCAACCTCGACCAGCGCACCGGCAGCGGCGTCGGCGACCTGCTGTGCGACCTCAACCGCGAACACGCGACCACGCTGGTACTGGTGACCCATGATGCGGCGCTTGCCGCGCGCTGCACGCGGGCCTTGCGCCTGCGCGAGGGGCGCATCGACGGGGCCGCGGCGTGAGGCCGCTGGCATTTGCCGCGCGCAGCCTGCGCCGCGAATTGCACCACGCCGACCTCGCCACGCTGGCGGCCGCGCTGG
>JAEZQS010000059.1 GCA_023412995.1 Pseudomonadota bacterium | reverse complement strand
CGACGGCGACGCCGGAGCCGTTGAGGGTGTGGACGAGTTCGGGCTTGCCGGTGGCGGGATTGCGCCAGCGGGCCTGCATGCGGCGGGCCTGGAAGTCGGTGCAGGTGGAGCAGGAGGAAATCTCGCGGTAGGCGTCCTGCGAGGGGAGCCACACCTCGAGGTCGTAGGTCTTCGCCGCGGTGAAGCCCATGTCACCGGTGCACAGCAGCACGCGGCGGTAGGGGAGGCCCAGCTGTTCCAGCACGACTTCGGCGCAGCGCGTCATGCGCTCGTGTTCGGCGGCGCTGTCGTCGGGACGGGTGATGCTGACCAGCTCCACCTTCTCGAATTGGTGCTGGCGGATCATGCCGCGGGTGTCGCGCCCGTAGGCGCCGGCTTCGGCGCGGAAGCAGAGCGAGTGCGCGGCCAGGCGCAGTGGCAGCGCGTCGGCGTCGAGGATCTCCTCGCGCACCGAGTTGGTGAGCGGCACCTCGGCAGTGGGGATCAGGTAGCGGCGGCTGTCGCCGACCTGGGTGGCGAAGAGATCCTCCTCGAATTTGGGCAGTTGGCCGGTGCCGGTCATCGACTCGGCGTTGACGATCAGCGGCACGTTGCATTCGAGGTAGCCGTGCTCGCGCGTGTGCAGATCCAGCATGAACTGGGCGAGCGCGCGGTGCAGGCGCGCGAGGTCGCCGCGGAGCATCGTGAAGCGCGCGCCGGAGAGCTTTGCGCCGGTGTCGCCGTCGAGCCAGCCCCTGCGTGCGCCCAGCTCGACGTGGTCCCTCACCGCGAAATCGAACGTGCGCGGCGTGCCCCAACGGTGCTGCTCGACGTTGCCCGATTCATCGCTCCCGACCGGCACGGCGGGATCGGGGAGGTTGGGGATGCCGAGCACCAGCGCCTGCCATTCCTGCTGGATGGCGGCCAGCTGCTGCTCGTTCTCCTTCAGGCGCTCGCCGATGCCGGCGACTTCCGCCAGAAGCGCGGAGGTGTCCTCGCCGCGTCCCTTGGCGGCGCCGATCGCCTTCGAGCGGGTGTTGCGCAGGTTCTGCAGCTCCTGCGTCTGCACCTGTGCCTGCTTGCGGCGCGCCTCGAGGGCTTCGATGGCGGCGACATCCAGGTCATGGCCGCGGGTGGCGAGGCGCGCGGCAGTGTCGGCGAGGTGGGCGCGCAGCAGGGCCGGGTCGAGCATGGTGGTTCCGGGGCAAAGGGAAGCCCGAAAGTATAGGGGTTTGCTCAGTCGCCCGCCGTCGCCGGCGCCACCCACAGCCACAGCAGCAGCGCGGCGGCGAAGGCAGAGGCGGCCCCGAAGGCGAATGCGGCGAACGGCGCCACGCTCGACCAGATCCAGCCGAACACGACCGAGGCCGGCAGCAGCAGGATGCCGGCGACGAGGTTGTACCATCCGAACGCGGTGCCGCTGCGCTCGCGCGGAACGAGGTCCGCCACCAGCGCCTTTTCCGTGCCCTCGAGCGCGGCGGTGATGGCGCCGTAGCCGGCAAAGGCCACCCACAGTGCCCAGTCGGCGCCCGGCAGGAGGCCGAGCAGCAGGTAGGCACCGGCGTAGGCGAACCAGGCGACCCCCAGCACGCGCAGGCGCCCGAGCCGGTCGGACAGTGCCGACAGCGGCGTCGACAGCAGCGCCGCCACCAGCGAGAACAGCGCCCACATCAGCGTGGTGCGTGCCGCGCTGGCGCCCAGCTCGTTCGCGCGCAGCAGCAGGAACATGTTGGAGGAGTTGCCCAGGGTGAAGAGGCCGAGCACCAGCAGGTAACGCCGGAATCGGGGCGGCAGCCCTGCCAGGGTCCAGCGGAACGGCTCCTTCGTGCGCAGCGCCGGCTGCTCCGGTTCCTTCACCAGCAGCGCCAGCGCCACCACGATGCCCGCCGGGATGATGGCGAGCAGGAAGACGGTGCGCAGCGGCAACCCTGCGGCAAGCAGGAGGGCGGCCAGCAGCGGACCCACCACGGCGCCGAAGTTGTCCATGGCGCGATGGAAGCCGAAGGCGAGCCCGCGCTGCGACGGCTCGACGCTGAGGCTGATCAGCGCGTCGCGTGGCGCCGAGCGCAGCCCCTTGCCGACCCGGTCGGCCAGCCGGCAGGCGAGCACGCCGGTCCAGCTGGTGGCGAGGCCGATCAGCGGGCGGGCGAGACCGGCGATGCCGTAGCCGGCGATCACCCACGCGCGGACCTTGCCGCTGCGGTCGGCCAGCACGCCGGCGAAGAGTTTCAGCACGCTCGAGAGGGCTTCTGCGAGGCCCTCGATCAGGCCGAGCGCCTTGGGTCCCGCCATCAGCACGGCGGCGAGATACAGCGGCACCAGCGGATAGATCATGTCGCTGGCGGCGTCGTTGACGAGGCTGATGGCACCGACCAGCCAGACGGTGCGCGGGAGCGCGCGGATGGCGCGGATCACGAGACGCGATTCCGGTGGGGGAGTGGTAACGTCGACTGATCGTTCCTGCCGCCATTGGTGTATCGCGGGCGAATCCTGGCTCCCCGCGGACACCATCCCCACCCAACCCTCCCCTTGAAGGGGAGGGCTTCAGGCAGTGGCGCGCCCGGGTGCAGCAGGCGCGGCGAACACCATCGCCACGCGGACCATCTGTTTGGCGGAGAGGGCTCGAGGCAGCGACCCGGTCGATTGGAGCGGCCGACGGCAGGCGTCACGTGCCCTGCCCTTCGGGATCGTTTTCGCGGTGGGCGCGGCGGGCTTCGCGGAGCGCTTCCACGCGTTCGCGCAGCCGGCCTTCGAGGCCGCGTTCCGTCGGTTCGTAGAAGGACCGGCCGGCCAGCGCGTCGGGCAGGCATTGCTGGTCGAGGGCGACGCCCCCCTGAACCGCGTGATCGTACTGGTAGCCCTTGCCGTAGCCGAGACCCTTCATCAGCTTCGTCGGCGCATTGCGCAGGTGCATCGGCACCGGCAGGGTGCCGCTGTCGGCGACGACCGCGCGGACCTCGCCGAGCGCGGCGTAGGCGGCGTTGCTTTTCGGCGCAACCGCGAGGTAGATCGCCACTTCCGCCAGCGCGAGGTCGCCTTCGGGACTGCCGAGCCGCTCGAAGGTATCCCAGGCGTCGAGCGCCATGCGCCAGGCGCGCGGATCGGCAATGCCGATGTCCTCGATCGCCATGCGCACCAGCCGCCGCGCGAGGTAGACCGGGTCGCAGCCGCCATCGAGCATGCGCACCAGCCAGTACAGCGCGGCGTCGGCATCGGAAGAGCGCACTGATTTGTGCAGCGCGGAGATCTGGTCGTAGAACTGCTCGCCGCCCTTGTCGAACCGGCGCGTGCGGTCCGCCAGCACCTGCTGCAGCGTGGCGGCGTCGATATGGCCATCGCGGGCGAGTTCGGCGGCAATCTCGAGGAACGTCAGCGCCCGTCGCACGTCGCCATCGGCAGCGCGCGCCATGGTGGCGAACGCGTCGTCATCGACCTGCAGGCCAAGGCGACCGAGCCCACGCCCGGGGTCGGCCAGCGCCCGCGCGAGCGCGGTATGGATCGCTTCCATGGGAACCGCGTCCATCACGTGCACGCGGCAGCGCGACAGCAGCGCCGAATTGAGTTCGAACGAGGGATTCTCGGTTGTCGCGCCGACGAACACGATCACGCCCTTCTCGATGTGCGGCAGGAAGGCATCCTGCTGCACCTTGTTGAAGCGGTGCACCTCGTCGACGAAAAGGACCGTACGGCGCCCGCCGGCGAAGCGCGCAGCCGCCTCGGCCAGCTCGCGCCGCACATCCGGCAGCCCCGACAGCACGGCGGAAACGGCACGGAATTCCGCGTCCGCGTACTGCGCCAGCAGCAGCGCCAGCGTGGTCTTGCCACAGCCGGGCGGTCCCCACAGGATCATCGAATGCACGCGCCCGGCCTCGATCGCGCGTCGCAGCGCGGTGCCCGGGCCGAGCAGGCGCTCCTGGCCGACGATCTCGTCGAGCGTCCGCGGCCGCATGCGCTCGGCCAGCGGCTTCAGGCCTTCGGGTTCGGCAAAGAGGCCATCGGTGGGCGGCGGAGCCGTGCGGCGGGGCATGGCGGCATCATAAGCGACACGCCGTCCCGGGCATCGCCCGCCTCCACCGGAACCGCCGCACCACCGACCACAATGGCTACGATTCGCCGCACCGAATCCTTGATCAATCTGTCGCCGCAAAGGATTTCCCGGCCCCCAGCCTCTAGCCCCTAATCCCTAGCCCCTCGCCCCTACCCCCTAGCCCCTCGCCCCAAATGAACTACCGCCACGCCTTCCACGC